>NZ_WMLF01000763.1 GCF_014156695.1 Streptomyces durbertensis
GTACGCCCCCCACACCACCCCTTTCCCCGGGGCCCGGCCGGGAGCGTGGCCGTCAGCGGGCGAACGCGGTGCGGAGGCGGGTCGCGGCCTCGGTCAGGACCTCGGCGCGCTTGCAGAAGGCGAAGCGGACGTGGGTGCGTGCGGCGTCGGGGTTGTCGTAGAAGACGGAGTTGGGGACGGCGACGACGCCGCAGCGCTCGGGGAGCGCGCGGCAGAAGTCGTAGGCGTCCTTCTCGCCGAGCGGGGCGACGTCGGTGGTGATGAAGTACGTGCCGGCCGGTTGGTAGACCTCGAAGCCGGCGGTGCGCAGGCCCTCGGCGAGGATGTCCCGCTTGTGCCGGAGGTCGGCGCGGAGGTCGGTGAAGTAGGCGTCGGGCAGTGCGAGCGCTTCGGCGACGGCGTACTGGAAGGGGCCTGCGGAGACGTAGGTGAGGTACTGCTTGGCGGACCGGACCGCGCTGACCAGGGCCGGCGCGGCGGTGACCCAGCCGACCTTCCAGCCGGTGTAGGAGAACGTCTTGCCGGCACTGGAGATGGTGACGACGCGGTCGCGGAGGCCGGGGAAGCGGTCGCCGAAACCGGCCAGCGGGAGGTGTTCGCCGTCGAAGACGAGGTGTTCGTAGACCTCGTCGGTGACGACCAGCAGGTCGCGTTCGCAGGCGAGTTCGGCGATGGCGGCGAGTTCGTCGCGGGTGAGGACGGTGCCGGTGGGGTTGTGCGGGGTGTTGAGGAGGATCAGCCGGGTGCGGGGGGTGACGGCGGCGCGCAGCTCGTCGAGATCGAGGCGGAAGCGCCCCTCGTGGGGGCGCAGGGTGACGGGCACGCGGCGGCCGCCTGCCATGGCGACGCCGGCGGCGTACGAGTCGTAGTACGGCTCCAGCGCGATGACCTCGTCGCCCGGTTCGAGGAGGGCGAGCAGCGTGGCGGCGATGGCCTCGGTGGCGCCGGCGGTGACCAGGACCTCGGTGTCGGGGTCGTAGGTCAGGCCGTGGAAGCGGCGCTGGTGGTCGGCGACGGCCTGACGCAGCTCGGGGACGCCCGGGCCGGGCGGGTACTGGTTGCCGCGACCGTCGCGCAGGGCCCGGACGGCGGCCTCGCGGATCTCCTCGGGGCCGTCGGTGTCGGGGAAGCCCTGGCCGAGGTTGATCGCGCCGGTGCGCTGGGCGAGGGCTGACATCTCGGCGAAGATCGTCGTTCCGAACTCGGCGAGGCGGCGGTTCAGCAGTGGGCGTCCCATGGCGGTCATCCTCGCGAAAGCTCTGGTCTTCCTCAACTGTGCTTTCAGCCGGGAGTGGGGCGGGGATGCTGGGGTAAGTGCGACGG
>NZ_WMLF01000764.1 GCF_014156695.1 Streptomyces durbertensis
CGCCTCCCACATCACGGCGACCGTCATCCGTCCCTCTCCTTCACCGGTCGGTGCCCTCATCCGGCGGCCTCCTCGGAGGTGCGCCGCATCACCAGCGCGTCCACGCCGGCGGGCTGGTAGTAGCCGCGCCGGACCCCGATGGCCTCGAAACCGAAGCGCTGGTACAGGCGTTGGGCGCGGCTGTTGTCGACACGGACCTCCAGCAGCACCTCGTGGCAGTCGAACGCGGAGGCCGCCACCAGCAGTTCGGTCAGCAGCCGGGCGCCCAGGCCGTGGCCCTCCCGGTCGGGGGCGACGGCGATGGTCTGCACGTCACCGGTGCCGTCGACGGCCGCGAGACCCGCGTAGCCGGCGATCCGCTCGGTGCCGTCGGCCGGGTCGGTCTCCACCGCGACCAGGTAGCGCCGGGTCGCGAACGGCCCCCTGGCGTGCGCGAGCTCCGACCAGAACATGCCGGGCGACCAGGCGTCCTCGGGAAACATCCGCTCTTCGAGCAGCAGCACCGCGGGCAGGTCCCACCAGCGCATCTCCCGCAGCACGACCCCGTCGAGGGAGCCGCCGGAGCTGCCGGCGCCGCCGGCGCTCACCTGGGGGTGACCACCTTGTAGCCCGCCGGCACCTTCGCGTCGGGGCGCCGCAGGTACAGCGGCAGCGGCGGCAGGAGCTCGTCGCCGGCGGCCAGCCGCTCGGCGGCCAGCGAGGCCAGCGCCGCCGCCGACTGGTGCTGCGGCAGCTCCGGTCGGAGAGCGGGGAAGGCGTCGGCGTACAGGACCGCCCCGGCACCGAACGCGGGCAGCGCGGCGACGGCGGCGGGCAGGTCGGCCGCGCGGTCGACCGAGGGCTCACCGCGGCGCGTGCGGCGGTTGTCGTACGCGGCCCAGTAGACCTCCTTGCGGCGGGCGTCGGTCGCGACGACAAACGGCTCGTCGAGCCCGGCGGCGTAGGCCAGCCCGTCCAGCGTGCACAGGCCGTGCACCGGCACGTCGAGCGCGGCGGCCAGCGCGCCGGCCGTCGCCAGGCCGACCCGCAGCCCCGTGTAGGGGCCCGGCCCCACGCCGACGACCACACCGGTCACCTCGTGGCGGGCCCGGCCGGACTCCCGGAAGACCCGGTCCACGGCGGGCATCAGCAGCTCGCCGTGCCGGCGGGCGTCGATCTGGTCGCTGGCCGCGAGGACGCGCTCGCCGTCGTGGAGCGCGGCGGTCACAGCGGGAGTGGCGGTGTCAAGAGCGAGCAGCAGCACCCTCCAAGACTACGGCGCCGGAGGCGGTGCCCTCGCCCCCGCTCCGGACCCGGGCGGGCAGGGCGCGGCGGGCAGGAC
>NZ_WMLF01000765.1 GCF_014156695.1 Streptomyces durbertensis
CACCAGGAGTACCGTCCAGAGTGTCGAGGTCAGGTCAGGACCATGGAGACCAGCATGCAAGACGGCGCTGACGAGCACATCGGCACGCGTGTGCGTATCGCACGCAACGCGGCCGGGATGACACAGGCGGAGTTGGCCGGCTTTCTGGGGCGCACGGAAAGCTGGGTGCAGAACGTCGAGGCCGGCCGGTTCGCGCTCGACCGGTACTCGCTGATCACGGCGATCGCCGAGGTCACCGACGTGGACGTGGTGTGGCTCCTCGGGCAGCCGTACCGGCTCCGCCGCGCCGCGGGCGCGATGGCGCACTCCTACGTACCCGCCGTGCGCGCCGGCCTCCGACGAGCCGGCCTCATCCTCTCCGGACACCCCGGCCTGCTGCCGCAGGCCCAGGCCTCCGACACCCGGTCGCTGGCCGACCGGGCCGCGAAGGCGAACATGGCACGGCAGGCCGCCGACCTTCCGCGTGTGGCCGCGCTCCTGCCTCCCCTGGTGGAGGACCTGAACACCGAACTGCTCGTCGCCCAGGGCCCGGCGCGTGAGGCCGCCCTGCGGCTGCTCGCGGACACGGCCCGCACGGCCCGCATGTGCCTGAACCAGCTCGGCTACCCGGACCTGGCGTGGGTCGCGGCCGAGGTGGCCGCCGGAGCCGCGACCAAGCTCGGCGATCCCGTGGTCAAGGCGGCGGTGGCGTGGGACCGGTGCGGCGCGCTGCTGCACCAGGCTTCGCTACCGGAGGCGGTGGTCGTCGCCGACGCCGCGCTACGTGACCTGGAACCCCTGGCGTCGGCAGGCGAGCCGGCCGGGGAAGTGCTCTCCCTGCGCGGCGCGTTGATGCTGCGGGCCGCTGTCGCGGAGGCGAGGCAGTACCGGGCGGACGCGGCGTGGGGCCGGATCGACGAGGCCCTGACCGATGCCGACCGCCTTGGGCCGGAGTGGCACGACATCAAGCGGCAGACCGTGTTCGGCAGGGGAACGGTGGCCGTGCACGCCGCCGAGGTGGGAGTCGAGGTGCAGGCGCCGGACCGGGGACTGAACCGTGTGCCCGACGCGAGAATCGGCCAGATCCCGTCCCGCGAGCGGCGCGTGCACTACGCGATCGACCAGGCCCGCGCGCTACGGGCGATGGGACGGGCGCCGGCCGCCGTGACGACGCTGCGGGCAGCCGCCCAGGAGGCCCCCTACTACGTGTACGCCGATCCGATGGCACGGGCACTGGTCTCAGAACTCGTCCGGCAGGGGGTGCCGTCGCAGGCATCGGCGCTCTCCTCGCTCGTCAAGCACATGGAGCTGGTGCGGTAGCCCCACCCCCCCCCGGATC
>NZ_WMLF01000766.1 GCF_014156695.1 Streptomyces durbertensis
GCCCCCGGCAGCGCCAGCCGGGCCCGTTGCACAAACTCATCGTGTTCGTGCTCGCCGCCGTGCTGATCGGCGGCGTCGGCTGGTGGGTCTACGACCACAACCGCACCCCCGCCGACGGCGGCCCCTCCAAGGCGGAGGTGGAGGACCGGAAGAACAACCCGCGCGAGGGCGACTGCGTCAAGATCCACGACCCGGAGGGCAGCCCCCGCCCGGAGACCGTCGACTGCGACTCCCCGGAGGCCGAGTACCGCCGCGGCGAGAAGCTGGACGGCAGCGGCCAGGAGTGCGGCCCCTCCTACGACTACGGCATCCAGTTCCGGCAGCGGCGCGGCTCCAACTACACCCTCTGCTTCACCAAGATCTGACGCGCTGTCCGCCCGCTACCCGAGGCCCGCGCGGAGCACTTGACATCCGCCGCGCCCGCGTCGAGACCGACGCGGGCGCGGACGGTCGTCTCCGCCGAGCCGCGCCCTCGGGGTCCTCCGCCGCCCCCGCCGGGTGACGGCCGGTCGCGGTGGGCCCGCAGAACGCAGAAAACCCCAGCTGAGCTGGGGTTCTGTGTGGTGTCCGAGGGGGGACTTGAACCCCCACGCCCGATAAAGGGCACTAGCACCTCAAGCTAGCGCGTCTGCCATTCCGCCACCCGGACCGGTGCGTCCTCCGCGGCTCGGCCGCGGCGACGAGGACAACAATACCAAGACCCGGGAGTGCTTCTCACCCCGGTTGACCGGGGCCGTCCGCCCGGCGGGGCGGGGTCAGGTGCGGCCGCCCTCCTGGACCCGGCGGAGCAGTGGGGCGCCCTCCATCCAGTCGGCGCGCAGCACCTCGAAGCCGGCCGCCTGGTAGGCGGCACAGACCTGGATGTCGTCGTCCACGACGATCTCGACCGTGCGCTCGCGCGCCAGTGAGCGCAGCAGCTCGACCTTGGCGACGCGGGCGGGGCGGAAGTCGCGTTCGCGCCGCATCCACAGCTCTCCGACCGGCAGGCCCTGCTCGGCGAGCCAGCGTTCGGTGTCCCGGCGGCAGCGTTCGGGGCGACCGGTGACGTAGCCCAGCTCGCAGCGGGTGGCCCACTCCCTCGCCAGGTCGATGCCGGTGGTGAGGGGCGGGTCGTGCCGCGCCTCGCGGAAGAAGGCGTTCCAGTCGCGTGGGCTGGAGGCCACGTGGTGGAGGCGGTGGCGGGTGTCGCTGAGGGTGCCGTCGAGATCGAACACCGCGATCGGCGGCGGGTTCTTCGCTGCACGTGCCATGGGTCCGACCCTATGCCGCCGCCCGCCCGGGTGCCCGGCGGTGGGCGGGGCGGCGGGGATGACG
>NZ_WMLF01000767.1 GCF_014156695.1 Streptomyces durbertensis
CGCTCAGCGTCCCGGCCAGTGCCAGGCCGGTTCGTCGAGCAGCCCCTGGCCGCGTACGGCGGTGGGGCCGCCGTCCCGGACGAGTTCGATCGTGCGGCCGCCGCGGGAGGCGAGCGCCGCGGCCAGTGGTGCGGCGTGGGTGACCACCACCGTCTGGGTGCGTTCGGCGGCGGTCCGCACCAGGTCGGCGAGCGAGGGGAGCAGCTCCGGGTGGAGGCTGGTCTCCGGTTCGTTCAGCACCAGCAGGGCGGGCGGCCGGGGAGAGAGCAGCGCGGCCGCCCACAGCAGGTAGCGCAGCGTGCCGTCGGACAGTTCCGCCGCGCGCAGCGGCCGGCGCACGCCGGGCTGCCGCAGCGCGACCTCGAAGTGGCCGCCGTGCTCGGTGACGGCCAGGCGGCTGCCGGGGAACGCGGAGTCCACGGCGTCGTCCAGGGCCTTTGGGTCGCCGATCTCCCGGATCGTCTGGAGCGCGGCCGCCAGGTCGGCGCCGTCGGCCGCCAGGACGGGCGTGCGGGTGCCGACGCGCGGCGCGCGGGCCGGTGCGGCGGCGTCGGTGCGGACGTGGTCGTAGAAGCGCCAGGACCTGAGGGTCTCGCGGAGCAGCAGCAGCTCCGGCGCGCGGTGCGGGTCGGCCAGCTCGGCCAGCATGCTCTCGTACGGGCGGAGCGTCCCGGCGGCGGTCCATTCCGCGCCGCCCGAGGCCCCGCCGGCCGAGGCGCCGCCCGGGTCGGCGGCGCGCAGCCGCACGGCGGGGCCGTGGCGTTCGGAGAGCAGCGCGGCGGGGCGCAGCACGGGGCCGCTCCACACGGACTCCCGCTTGATCTCCGGGTCGAGGGCGAACATCGAGCCCGGGTCGCTCTGCGGGTGGCCGAAGTCGACGGCGTAGCCGAACTCGTCCCCGGCGAAGCCGAGGCGCAGCGACGTCGTGTCCTCCCGGGGGGCGAAGCCGCCCTTGCCGCCGGGCTCGCCGGCCCACAGGGCCGACCGGAGCCCGCCCTCGCGGGCGAGCGCGGCGACGGCGCCGTCGCGCGCGGAGTCGGCCAGCAGCCGCAGCGCCCGGTAGAGCGCC
Organism: Streptomyces durbertensis; assembly: GCF_014156695.1. GTDB lineage: Bacteria > Actinomycetota > Actinomycetes > Streptomycetales > Streptomycetaceae > Streptomyces > Streptomyces durbertensis. The sequence goes on from NZ_WMLF01000767.1 coordinate 1,070, forward strand.
GACTTGCCGACGCCGTTGCCGCCGGTGACGACGGTCAACCGGTCGAGGGGGACGACAAGCCGCCGCAGGGAGCGGTAGTTCTCCACCGCCAACGTCGTGATCACAGCCGTGCGTCCTCCTGGTCGGCCCGGTCGGCCCGGTCGGCCTGGTCGGGGTTCCGTGTGGAGGACGAGCGGGGGGCGGTCGGGGTTGAGCGGCGCCCCGGCCGGTCGCGGCCGGCGTACGCCCCCTCGCCGGCCGCGAC
>NZ_WMLF01000768.1 GCF_014156695.1 Streptomyces durbertensis
GTCACAGGCGACGTAGGCGACGCGGCGGGGGGTGAGGGAGGCGATGGTGCGGACGGTGTCGCGGCCGGCTCCGGCGCGGGGCGGGTCGAGGACGACGATGTCGGCCTCGGTGATGCCGGTGCGCGGCAGCACCTGGTCGACCTTGCCGTGCTCGATGCGGACGCGGTCGAAGTCGGCGAGGTTGTGGCGGGCGTCCTCGACGGCCTGCTTGGAGGACTCGATGCCGAGGACCGCGCCGCGCTCGCCGAGGCGGTCGGCGAGGGCGCCGGCGAACAGGCCGACGCCGCAGTAGAGGTCGAGTGCGGTCTCGCCCTTGCGCGGGGTGAGGCCGCGCATGACGGCGTCGACGAGGAGTTCGGCGGCGCGGGGGTGGACCTGCCAGAAGCCGCCGGCGCCGATGCGCCAGGTGCGGCCGTCGGCGCGTTCGCGGACGAAGGGCCGACCGTGGACGCGGTGGATGGTCCGGGTGGCGTTGCGGCCCTTGCCTTCGGCGACGCGCAACACCGAGACGGGGCGGTCGAGTTCGACGATCGGGAGGCGGCCGCCGGGGCGCGGGGTGAGGACGACCTGGCGGTCGCCGGAGCCGGTGGCGGCGACGGCCTCGATGCCGGCGATCTGCGGCCACTGCCGCTTCTCGATGCCGAGTTCGCTGACGCCCTCGGCGGCGATCAGGCAGCGGTCGATCGGCTCGACCTCGTGGGAGCGGTGGCGGCGCAGTCCGGCGCGGCCGTCCTCGTCGACGGCGTACTGGACGCGGGTGCGCCAGGCGGGCACCTCGCCGGCGGGGAGCTTGTCGCCGGGGGCGGGTTCGACGGTGCCGTCCCAGTTGACGTCCTCGGGGGTGAGACCGGCGAGGCGGCTGAGCTGTTCGGTGAGGACGTCGGCCTTGAGGCGGCGCTGGGCGCCGGGCTTGGCGTGCTGCCAGTCGCAGCCGCCGCAGCGGCCGGGGCCGGCGAACGGGCAGGGGGCCTCGACGCGGTCCTTGGAGGCGTCGAGCACGGTGACGGCGTCGGCGCGCAGGAAGCGGGAGCCGGAGTCGCCCTCGGTGACGCGGGCGATCACGCGTTCGCCGGGGAGCGCGTGGCGGACGAAGAGGACGCGGCCCTCGGCGGTCCGGGCGACGCAGTGCCCGCCGTGCGCGACCGGCCCGACCTCGACCTCGTACTCCTGGCCGACGAGGGATTCGGTGGTGCTTTCGGAGGACATGGCGGAGGGCTCCAGGAGGATCGGTGAGGTGCGTAGGGGTGCGTGGGGCTGCGGGGAACGGAGGCCGCTTCGGCGGCAAGCTCTCCATTCTAGGGCGTGGGCG
>NZ_WMLF01000769.1 GCF_014156695.1 Streptomyces durbertensis
GTTCGGCGGTCGGCGTCGGGGCCGGGGCTGTGGTCATCGGACGGCGACCTCCCGGGGGGCCGGGTGCTGGGGAGCGGCGGTCGGTCGCGGCGGGGTGGGGTGGAACTCGGTGAGCGCCTGGTCCGTCATGTCGCGGGCGTGGCGCAGGCCGATGCGGTCGAAGGTGCTGCGGAGTTCGGTGAGGTCGGCGACCGTCGCGGAACGGTCGCGGCCGAGGTGGGCGAGGGACTTGACGAGGCCGAGGCGGGAGAGCGCGGTGCCGCGCGGTTCGCTCATCGCCTCGAACTCGGCGAGCGCCTGCTGGTAGACGGCTCGTGCCTCGTCGTAGCGGGCGGCGCGGTAGAGGACGTTGCCGCGCATCTTGTGGTTGTAGGCGAGGGCGCTGGAGAGCTTCATCTCGCGACAGGTGGCCTCGGCCTCGGAGAGGAGGGAGAGGGCCTGGCCGGTGGCGCCGTCGCGGATGGAGAGGACGTCGGCCATGCCGCGCAGGGCCCATGCGTGGCCGCGCCGGTCGTCGGCCTTGGCGGCTATCTCCGCGGCTTCGCCGAACATGGCGAGGGCGGTGTCGTAGGAGCCGGTGTTGCGGTGGATCTGGGCGATGCCTTCGAGCGCCCAGACGGTGTGGCGGGCCTCGCCGCGTCGGCGTGCCTCGGCGAGCAGCTTCTCGTGCAGGGCGGCGACGGTCTTGTAGTCCCCCTGTATTCGGCCGGTTTCGGCCATGCCGGCGAGGGAGTAGCCGCGGGCCACGACGTCGTTGCCGCGTTCGCCGAGGTCGGCGGCGTGGGCGAGGAGGCGGTAGGCGAGGTTGAGGGCGCCGCGTTGGCGGGCGAGGGTGCCTCCGCTCCACAGGGCCCAGGCCATCGCGCCGAGGGCGCCGACCGAACGGGCGGTGCGGTAGCTGGTCTTCCACGCGCGGTCGGCTTCGGCGACGTTGCCGAGGCGGCGGTGCGCTTCGGCGACGGCGAGCAGCGCGCGGGCGGCGTCCTCACGGGTGCCGGAGCGTTGGGCTTCTCCCAACCGGGCGAGGCCCTGGGCGAGTACGTCGGTCAGTGAGGAGTTCACCGACAGGGTGGTGAGCGCGCCCTGGTACTCGGGCGCGAAGGCCTTGCCGTACATGTGTGCCTTTCGCCGGACGACCGTGATCGGACGGCTCGACTATACACACGAGGTATACACCGAGTGTGTAATGGCTTGTGTGTGGGCGTGGCGGCGCGTCGGCATGGGTGCGGCTCGATGAACTGCGTTGCCATGAAGGCTGGTTGGTGCTGACGGGCGTCCCTGGCCGCTTGGCGGCGGTCCGTGTGGAC
>NZ_WMLF01000077.1 GCF_014156695.1 Streptomyces durbertensis
CTGCCGGCCCTGGTGGTCGGCGGTCTCCTCGTACCCGTAGGAGGAGGTGCCGAGCTGGGTGTCGGAGAACGTGAAGTAGCACAGGTCGCCGGGGATCGGCGTGATCGTCGGGTTCTCCAGCGGGGGTTCCCTCGTGGCGAAGGGCGGCAGCAGGGTGTAGATCTCGTTCCGGGCGTACTTGGCGTGGTAGACGTCCCCGCCGAGGGGGAGCGCGTCCCAGACGGCGGCGCAGGTGAGGGGCGCCCGGTCGTCCAGCAGCCGGGCGGTGCAGCTCACCCCGCGCTTGTCCAGCGAGACCTCGATGAAGCGATCGGTCATCCGTGCCTCCGGGTAGTGGCTCTCGGCGATGGTGACACACGAGGTGTCTGCCCGGTGGGAGGACATTCGACGCGACCGGCGGCGCTCCGGTTCGCCGCCGGGAGGGGCACGCGGGGCGCGTGGGGCGCGGGAAACGGAACGGGCCCCCGCCTGAGCGGGGGCCCGTCTGCCGTCTGTGCGCCGCCAGGGACTCGAACCCCGGACCCGCTGATTAAGAGTCAGCTGCTCTAACCAACTGAGCTAGCGGCGCCTGATGACGTGCACCATGCTACCCGGTCCGGCGGGGTGCTCCCGACCACCCCGCGCCGACCGCCCGTGCCTGGTCACGGGTGCCGCACGACGCGGGGCGCGCCGGCTCAGATCGACAGCGAGAGCAGTACCGGGGCGGCCTGCTCGTTCAGCTTGCGGGCGGCGCTGCGCAGCCGGTGGGCGTGCTGGATGGGCAGGGACAGCGCCAGGCAGCCGACGGCCGAGCCGGCCGTCACGGGCACGGCGGCGCAGACCGTGCCGACGGCGTACTCCTGGATGTCCAGTACGGGGACCGTCGGCGGCTGGCTGTCGAGCTGCGAGAAGAGCACCCGCTCGCTGGTGGTCGTCCGGGAGGTGAGGCGGATGGTGCGGTGGCGTGAGAGGTGGTCGCGGCGGCCGTCGTGGTCGAGCTGGGTGAGCAGGCACTTGCCGACCGCGCTGGCGTGGGCGGCGGCCCGGAAGTCGACCCACTCGTTGACGGCCGGGGTCTGCGGCCCGTCGGCGAACTGGGTGATCTTGACTTCGCCGTCCACGTAGCGGCTGACGTAGACGGCGGCGCCGATCTCGTCGCGGAGGCTGGTCAGCGTGCGCTGGAGGCGTTCGCCGATCTGGGCGCGCCGGTCGGTGGCGGGCTCCAGCAGGCGGAAGGACTCGCCGGCGACGTAGCCGCCGTCGGAGAGCCGCTCCAGGTAGGACTCGCGGGTGAGCATCACCAGCAGATGGGCGAGGTGACCGGGCGGCAGCCCGGTGTCCCGGGCGAGCTGGTCCTCGGTCAGTCCGTCCGACCGGCGTGCGACAGCCTCCAGCACGCGCAGGGCGTACTGGACCGACTCGAACGGCACGGCCGGTACTGGCTTGGGCGTCACGGTGTCCCCCTCGCAAGGTAGTGACCGCTTGCGTCGTGACCGTTGCCACCGGTCACGACCTACCCCACGATAGCGCCCAACGGCGTGTGTGGACCTGACTGTTGCCCGATAGGCATATGCCCCTGGCCTTGGCCTTTTCGCCCGGGCCCCGCGGAGAGACCCGCGGGGTCCCGGAGCCGCCGCCGGGGACGACTCCGGCGGCACCCGAGCTGCGGCACGGAGTGCCAGGTGGGAGCCGTCGTGCCGCCCCGGCGGGGGCCGTGGCGCTACAGCACGGCGCTCAGGAACTCCCGGGTCCGCGGGTGGTCGGGATCATTGAACATCTTCTCCGGGCTGCCGGACTCGATGACCCGCCCCTCGTTGAACATCAGCACGTCGTCGGAGATGTCACGGGCGAAGTTCATCTCGTGGGTGACGCACAGCATGGTGATGTCCGTGGTGTGCGCGATGTCCCGCAGCACGTCGAGGACGCCGGCGACCAGTTCCGGGTCGAGCGCGGAGGTCACCTCGTCCAGCAGCAGTACCTGCGGGCGCATCGCCAGCGCCCGGGCGATGGCGACCCGCTGCTGCTGGCCGCCGGAGAGCTGCGTGGGGTACTTGTCGACGTGCTCGGTGAGGCCGACGAGTTCGAGGAGCTCCCGGGCCCGTTCCTCCGCCTCCTCCTTGGAGAGCCCCAGCACGTGGACGGGCGCCTCGGTGATGTTGCGCAGCACCCGCATGTTGGGGAAGAGGTTGAACTGCTGGAACACCATGCCGATGTTCTTGCGCACCTCGCGGATGTGCTTCTCGCCGGCGGGGACGAGCTTGCCGTTCCGCTCCTCGTGGGTGAGGTAGCGGCCGCCGACCGTGATGGTGCCCTCGTCGGGCTTGAGCAGGGTCATCAGCAGCCGGAGGATCGTCGTCTTGCCGGATCCGGACGGCCCGATGAGGGTGACGTGCTTGCCGGAGGCGACGGTGAACTCGAGGTCGTCCAGCACGACGTGGTCGCCGAACCGCTTGGTGACGCGGTCGAAGCGGATCAGCTCGCTGCCGTCCACCCTGGGGTTGACGTGCGCGAGGGCCTCGGGGACGTCCGGCTTCCCCTCGGGTGTCCGCGGCTTGTCCTGGGGGGTCTCTGCGGGGTTCGGGGTGTCACTTGACAAGACGACGCTCCATGGCTCGGATCAGGAGGGAGGCCGGGTAGGCGATGACGATGAAGGCGACGCCGACGATCGTGTAGGCCTCGAAGGTGAAGGTCTCGTTGCTGAAGGCGCGCGCCTCGCCGAGCATCTCGAACGCGCCGATGACCGCGATCATCGGCGAGTCCTTGAGCATCGCCACGACGTAGTTGCCCAGCGCCGGGATGACGCGGCGGATCGCCTGCGGCAGGATCACCGCCGTCCAGGTGCGGGTGCGGGGCAGGCTCAGCGCGGTGGCCGCCTCCCACTGGCCGACGGGCACCCCGTCGATACCGGCCCGGTACACCTCGGCGGTGTAGGTGGAGTAGTGCAGGCCGAGGCCGATGACGCCGGTGACCAGCGGCGACATCGACGGCCCCCACTCGGGGACCACGTAGAAGAGGAAGAACAGCTGGACGAGCAGCGGGGTGTTGCGGATGAACTCCGTGATGCCCACCACCGGCCAGCGGATCAGCTTGACCTTCGACCGCTGGGCGATGGCCCACACCAGGCCGAGCGAGAAGGCGAGGAGGCTGCCGAGCACCAGCGCCTGGAGGGTGACGAGCACTCCGTCCCAGAAGCGCGGCATGAAGTCGGCGACGACGTCCCAGTTCCAGTTCATCCGACACCACCCGCCGACTGCGCGTCCGCCTTCGGGTTGGTCTTCCGCGCGGCCCGCAGTCCCCGGCGGGGCTCGGGGCGCTGTCCGACGCCGGCCTTCGCGCGCCGTTCCACCAGCCTCATGCCCCGCGTCAGGACAAATGCCAGGACGAAGTAGGCGACGAGCAGCAGCGTGTAGGCGGGGGCGCTCTCGTTGCTCGCCAGCCGGGAGAGGTTGGCGGCGAAGGTCATGTCGGCGACGGAGATGACCGACACCAGCGCGGTCCCCTTCAGCAGTTCGATCAGGAGGTTGTTGAACGGCGGGACCATCTCCGGCCACGCCTGGGGGAGTTCGATCCGGCGCAGCCGCTGGGCGCGGGTGAAGCTGAGGGCGATCCCGGCCTCGCGCTGTGCCGCCGGGACGGACTGGAGCGCGCCGCGCACGATCTCCGATCCGTAGGCGCCGTAGGTCAGGCCGAGCGCGACGACGCCGGCGGCCATCGGCACGAAGACCCAGCCGAACATCAGCGGGAAGGCGAACGCCATCCACAGCATGAACACCAGTGCCGAGGTGCCGCGGAAGACCTCGAAGTAGCAGCCGGCGGCAAAGCGCACGATCCACAGCCGGGAGGACCGGGCGATGCCGATCACAAAGGACACCAGCAGGGCGAGCGCCGCGCTGCCGAGGGTGACCTGGACGGTGATCCAGACGCCGGGGAGGAACCATTCGGTGAAGAGGGGCCACGTCATCCGCACAGCTCCTCTGCCGTCAGGTCGGTCATCTCTTCCCGGGTGAAGCCGAACGGTCCCACGATCTTGAGGAGTTCGCGGTTGTTGTTCGCCTTCAGCCGGTGGAGTTGCTCGTTGAAGGCGTCGCGGAGGTTCCGCTCCGAGAGGCGGAACGCGAAGCCGCCTGCGCCGTAGACGGGTTCGCCGTCGATCTCGGGCTGGAACGCCTCGGTGTCCTCGGCCCTGGCGGAGTTGCGGACCACGCTGCGGACGGTGATGGCGGTGCCCGCGAAGGCGTCGACCCGGCCCTGCACCACCGCGTCCAGGCCGGCGACCTGGTCGGGGAGGACAAGTACGTTCCTCACTCCGGCCGCCTCGGCGTTGCCGATCTGGGCGTAGGCCTCGCCGCTGGCCAGGCGCAGCCCCTTCTCGACGATGTCCTCGTACCTGGTGATGCCGTGCGGGTTGCCCTTGCGGACGACAAAGGCGTCCAGCATCAGGTAGTCGGGGTCGGAGAAGAGGACCTGCTCGCAGCGGGTGGGGTTGATGTACATGCCGGCAGAGACGACGTCGAAGAGCTGCGCCTTGAGGCCGGGGATCAGCGAGCCGAACTCGGTGGGGACGGGGACGACGTTCTCCACGCCGAGCCGGTTGAAGATCACTTTGGTGACCTCGGGAGACTGGCCGGTCGGCTTTCCCTGGTCGTTGACGTAGCCGAAGGGCGGTTCGCTGGCGATGCCGATCCGCACGGTTCCCGAGTCGCGCAGTCGCTCGAGGAGGTCGCCGCCCTCCACCTTCCCCTCGGCGGGGGCGCGGGAGCAGCCGGCGGCGGCGACCGCGCCGGTGGCCAGCAGGCCGGTGAGCAGCGAGCGGCGGCTCAGCGGCCTGGGTCTGAGGGTCCGGAGTCCGGGTGTCTGGATCTGTGTCGGTGGTCGAGCCATGGGCGCGCGGCTACCCGATGTTCGCCGGAACTATGCGGACGGGATCGCGCGGCAACCGAGTTGTTGTGATCCAGATCACCGGAACGGTCTATCCGCGACGCCCTCACCGCAGGCGGGTTTCGGCCACACCCGCGCCACCGATGGCCACCTCCGCACCGCCGACGGGCCACCGACGGGCCACCGCGCCGCCAACCCGGGCGAACGAACCCGGCCGTTCATTGGTATGGACTTTTTTGAACAACCCGCGCTAGCTTCGGAGTTGGTCTAGACCGCACGCCTCCCCCAAGGCGTGCCCGCACACCCCGACTCGACGAGTCGGGGGACGGCCCCATGCACTCAGGCCCTCCACCCCACAGGAGCGAAGCATGCGCAAAAAGATCTCCGCAGCCCTACTGGGCATCGGCATGGCCGCCACGGCCGTGCTCGCCACCGGCGGCGGCGCCCAGGGTCACGGCTACAGCGAGGCCCCGACCAGCCGCCAGTCCCACTGCGCCAAGGGCGCGGTGAGCAACTGCGGCGCCATCCAGTGGGAGCCGCAGAGCGTTGAGGGCCCGAAGGGCTTCCCGGCGCGCGGCCCGCAGGACGGCACCATCTGCGCCGGCGGCAACGGCAGGTTCTCCCAGCTGGACGACCCGCGCGGCGGCAACTGGCCGACCACCAAGCTGCGTCCCGGCCAGGGCTACACCTTCAACTGGCGGATGACCGCCCCGCACCGCACGAGCGAGTTCCAGTACTACATCACCAAGAACGGCTGGGACCCGTCCAAGCGGCTGACCAGGGCCGACCTGGAGCCGCAGCCGTTCATGACGGTTCCGATGGGCGGCCGCCAGCCGGCGTACAACGAGAGCCACCAGGGGACGATCCCGACCGGCAAGTCGGGCAAGCACATCATCCTCGGTGTCTGGAACGTCTACGACACGGCCAACGCGTTCTACGCCTGCGCCGACGTCGAGCTGTAACGGGGGGCGCCTCGGCGGAGCAACCGACGCGCGGACTCCGCGCGTCACGCATGGGGCGAATCGGGCACTCTGCCATGATTCGCCCCATGCGCACGTCCACCCTGGTCGCCGACGAGACCATGGCCGCCGACACGACCGTGGCCGCCGACACGACCCGCCTCGCCCCGGAGGGGGCGCCCCGGCTCGACGCCGGGTCCGACGCCGGATCCGGTACCGGGCCCGAAGCCGGGTCCACGAGCGGGCCCGGCCCCGCCCCGGACGACGAGGCGGTGGCCGTCGCCGTGGCCAAGGCCCGCGCCGCCCAGCTGCTGCTGGCGTTCCGGCACGGCAACCAGCTCGCCTTCGACGCGGCGCTGTCCGGACTGGCCTGCGACGAGCGCACGAAGGACCTGGTCGCGGCGCTGACGTGGGTGGCGAGCGACAGCGTCGGCCGGGCATACGAGCCGGCCGTGGCCGATCGGGTGCTCAGCCGGCTCGCCCTGCGGGCACCGGTCGGCGAGCGCTGGGCGCTCACCGACGAGGAGGCCGCCCCGGACGTGGCACGGCTGCTGACGGCGGTGGACGAGGAGGACGTGGAGACGGTCCGGGAGCTGGTGCGCGCGACCCCGGACACCACGTTTGTCCTCGGCAAGCTCGTGCAGGCGGTGGCGCTGCTGCTGCCGGCCGTGCCCCGGCCGTACCTGCGCCGGGTCCTGACCGAGCTGGCGGCCGAACCGAACCCCTGAACCGCCCGGGCGGTGGTGGTCGGAAGCACCCCGAATCATCAGGTAAGCTTCATGTCGTCGGCACAGGCCGGCACGGGCGCCGCTAGCTCAGTTGGTTAGAGCAGCTGACTCTTAATCAGCGGGTCCGGGGTTCGAGTCCCTGGCGGCGTACCGGAGCAGAAGCCCTCGCTAACGCGAGGGCTTCTGCCGTTCAATCCCCCGATCGGGGGAACGCTCCGTGATTCACGTCACCGCCCGGAACACCACCGTGCGACGGTGTCCGACGGGTGCTCCAGGCGGTTCCCGCCACACGCCTGGCTCGCGCGACCCGCGCCCCGCACCCAGAATTTCCCCGTACACACACGCGCCCGTCGAAGGAGTCGATGTGAGCGTTCCGGTCACCGAACAGGAATCCCCGCGCGCGGCCGCCGAGCCGCGCGCCCGATCAGCCCGAGCAGCCCGACCAGCCGGGCCGGCCCGGCTGGAGTCGCCCGACCGGACCTGGCCCGCGCCGGGCCTCGCGGGCGACGGCGAGGAGCACGACAACGAGCCGCACATCTGGCGCGGCATCGACTGACGGCCTCAGCCGACGACCGCCCCGGGGACGGCCCGACCACCTGCCGCTCCCGGCCGCACGGGGGCCGGTGCGATCCACCGGCCCGGCCCGTCGGGGCCGCCCGTTGCTTCTTGATCACGGTCCGTTCGACAAAGTCCGGCCTTCACGGCCAAAAGCGCACGTATCACTCTTGCGATCATGTGAGCGGTCCGAGAAGCTGACCCAGGGTCATCGGCCGCCCTCCCGCGTTCTCGGCTGGGGAGACCGAGCACATCTTGGAACCGGAACACCGTCGTCCTGTGTCCCATGAAACGGTCGTCACGTACATCGCGCCCGTTTCGGCCTACTCTTCTGGCATATGGTCCTGCCATCGGACCAGTACAAGCACACACGCACGGCGCGCATCCCGTGCGGGGGGATGGATAGATGACGTCGGAACCGCGCCAGTCACCGTCGCGTGATCTCGACGACCCGTCGCAGCAGGACTCGTCCCGGACGACCCGGCTCCGGGTCCCCCGCAACCGGTCCGGCGACGCCGGCACCCGCGGCCGCGGGACGCGCTGGCCGCGCAAGGCGCCGCCGCGCTACGACTACGAGCACTACAGCCGGCTCGCCGGCCCGCTCACCAAGCCGGACCCGGACAAGCCGTACCGGGTGAAGTACCGCAGCCTCATCGGCAGCGAGCCGCACCGCATCCGCGCCGGGCTGCTGCTCGCCGCCGCGCCGCTGCTCTCGCTCGGCCTGTTCGTGTGGCTGATGCAGCCGCAGCACTGGACGACCCGCGACGAGGGCTCGGTCTCCGACCTCGTGCTCAAGCTCGACATCGTGATGCTCGTCGCGATCGGTCTGATCGAGCTGTTCCGCACGCTCAACGTGCTCTCCAACTCCCACGCGACCCTGGTCGCCCGCGACCCGATACCCGTGGTGCCCGAGGCCGGCACCAGGGTGGCGTTCCTCACCTCGTTCGTGCCCGGCAAGGAACCGATCGAGATGGTCACCAAGACCCTGGAGGCGGCGATGAAGATCCGCCACCGGGGCACCATGCACGTGTGGCTGCTCGACGAGGGCGACGACCCCGAGGTCAAGGAGGTCTGCCGCAAGCTCGGCGTCCACCACTTCAGCCGCAAGGGCGTCGCGAAGTGGAACACCGACAAGGGCGCCTTCCGGGCGAAGACCAAGCACGGCAACTACAACGCCTGGCTCGACGCGCACGGCGACGACTACGACTTCTTCGCCGGCGTCGACACCGACCACGTGCCGCTGCCGAACTACCTGGAGCGGATGCTCGGCTACTTCCGCGACCCGAACGTCGGCTTTGTCATCGGCCCGCAGGTCTACGGCAACTACGACAACTTCGTCACCAAGGCCGCCGAGAGCCAGCAGTTCCTCTTCCACGCCCTCATCCAGCGGGCCGGCAACTTCTACGGCGCGCCGATGTTCGTCGGCACGAGCAACGCGGTCCGCATCAAGGCGATCAAGCAGATCGGCGGCCTGTACGACTCGATCACCGAGGACATGGCCACCGGCTTCGAGATCCACCGCGCGCGCAACCCGGAGACCGGCAAGCGCTGGCGCTCGGTCTACACCCCCGACGTACTCGCCGTCGGCGAGGGCCCGAACGCCTGGACGGACTTCTTCACCCAGCAGCTGCGCTGGTCCCGTGGCACCTACGAGACCATCCTCACGCAGTACTGGAAGGGCTGGTACTCGATGCCGCCCGGCAAGCTGTGGAACTACACGCTGATGATCGTCTTCTATCCGATCTCGGCGATGAACTGGATCCTGGCCGCCATCAGCTGCGCCCTCTTCCTCGGCCTCGGCGCCTCCGGCGTCCAGATCGACCCGGTCATCTGGATGATGCTCTACGGCAACGCCTCCGCCCTCCAGGTCGGCCTCTACATCTGGAACCGCCGCCACAACGTCTCGCCGCACGAGCCCGAGGGCTCCGGCGGCCTCGCCGGCATGCTGATGTCCGCGCTGTCCGCGCCGATCTACGCGCGCTCGCTGATGGACACCGTGCTGCGCCGCAAGAGCAAGTTCGTGGTCACCCCGAAGGGCGAGTCGGCCAGCCCCGACACCCTCTTCGGCACGTTCCGCATCCACCTGTTCTTCATCGCCGTGTTCGGCTCGTCGGCGATCGGTTCCTTCTTCCTCGGCCACGACCACCCGGCGATGATCACCTGGGCCTCGCTGGCGCTGCTGATCACCGCCGCGCCCATCATCGGCTGGCAGGTCGGGGTGCGCGCCGAGAAGAAGCGCCGCAAACGCGCCCGGCGCGGCGGCGACCCGTCCGGCGGGCAGCCGCCGGCCCGGAACGCCGCCGCCACGGCCGGTGCCCCGGAGCCGGCGCTGGCCTCCGGCGGCGCCGCCCAGCGCGCCGCGCAGCTCGGCGGCGTCGGCGACCAGACCCTCCAGATCGACCTCCGGGGGCAGCGCCGTACGACGCCCCGGACGTGAGTACCCCCGACGACCGGGCGCCGCGTGAGGACCGCGCGACGCCCGGTCGTCCGGTCCGTGGCGCGACGGGAACCGCCGCGCCACGGACGACCACAGGAAATCAGACAGCCCCGGGCACCGCCCGGGCACGCGCAGGAGTTGTCAGCCGGTGAAGTACCAACCCAGTCGCCGTACCAAACGCCTGGCCATCGGCACGGTGGCGCTGATGGCCGTGGCCGGGATGAACGCGCCCTGGCTGATCCGGTTCACCAGCGAGCACTACCACGAGTACAACATCAACCGGCCGGCCTACAAGGCGGAGAACGGCCTGTGGCAGACCGTGGACGTGCCGCAGAAGTACCGGATCAACACCATCCACGCCGCCCTGCTGCACACCGGGAAGGTGCTGCTCGTCGCGGGCTCCGGCAACGACGCCAAGCAGTTCGCCGCCAAGACCTTCCGCAGCGTCCTGTGGGACCCGGAGAAGAACACCTTCAAGAACATCCCCACGCCCAAGGACATGTTCTGCGCCGGGCACACCCAGTTGCCCGACGGGAAGCTGCTGATCGCCGGCGGAACCCAGCGCTACGAGACGCTGGAAGGCGACGTCGAGAAGGCCGGCGGTCTGATGATCGTCAGCAACGAGAACCCCGACAAGCCCATGACCCTGCCCAAGGGCACCAAGTTCAAGGGCAACAAGAGCGGCAAGGTCTTCCAGACCCAGCAGCCGCTCCAGATACCCAGGGCCGAGAAGAAGGAGACCGCCACCGGCGCCACGGTCACCGCCACCCAGCGGCGCATCTACGTCGAGGCGGCCCACAAGGGACGCAAGCACGCCACCGGCGACACCGAGCAGTACACGATCCTCGGACTCAAGGGCAACGACAAGCGGAACGTCTACGGCGTCGCCAACAAGATCTCCTTCGACAAGAAGGACTTCCAGGGCATCCGCGAGTCCTACGAGTTCGACCCGGTGACGGAGCAGTACATACCCGTCGCCCCGATGGAGGACGCCCGCTGGTACCCGACGCTGACCACGCTGGAGGACGGCCGGGTGCTGACCGTCTCCGGGCTGGACGACATCGGCGAGGTCTCCGAGAAGGTCGAGCTGTACGACCCGAAGACCAAGAAGTGGAAGACGCTCCCCAAGGAGCGCTACTTCCCCACCTACCCCGGCAACTTCCTCACCGAGGGCGGGAAGATCCTCTTCACCGGGACCAGCTCCGGCTACGGCCCCGCCGACGAGGGCCGCACCCCCGGGCTGTGGGACTGGCGCACCGACCGCTTCACCGAGATCCCCGGCATCAGCGACCCCAAGGCGCTGGAGACCGCCATGGCCGTGCTGCTGCCCCCGGCCCAGGACCAGCGGTTCATGGTGCTCGGCGGCGGCGGCATCGGTGAGAGCCGGCGGGTCACGGACAAGACCCGCATCGTCGACCTCAAGGCCGACAAGCCGCGCTTCGTCGACGGTCCCCCGCTCTACCGCCCGGCCCGCTACCCCAGCAGCGTCATCCTCCCCGACGACACCGTGCTGACGACCAACGGCTCGACCGGCTACCGGGGTTGGAGCGACAGCGACATCCTGCGCGCCCAGCTGTACAACCCGGGCACCAACACCGCACGTTCGGTGGCCGCCCCCCTGGTCGGCCGCAACTACCACTCCGGTGCCCTGCTGCTGCCCGACGGCCGGGTCATGACCTTCGGCAGCGACCCGCTCTTCGACGACAAGGCGAACACCAAGCCGGGGACCTTCCTCCAGCAGATGGACGTCTGGTCGCCGCCCTACCTGTTCCGCGACGCCCGCCCGACGCTGACCGACCCCGGCAGGAAGCCGCAGCGGGTCGAGCTCGGCGGCACGGCGGCGTTCGGCAGCGACGACCCGTCCGCGATCAAGCAGATGCGGCTGATCCGGCCCAGCTCCTTCACCCACGTCACCAACGTCGAGCAGCGTTCCGTCTCGCTGGACTTCGAACGCACGGCGGACGGCGTGGAGGTCACCATCCCGAAGGACCCGACGCTTGTCCCGCCGGGCTACTACATGGTGAACGCGGTGGACGGCGACGGCGTGCCGTCGAAGGCCGTGTGGCTGCACGTACCGGTCGCCGACGAGTTCGAGTGAGCCGGCGGTCGGCGCCGGCTCTCAGGACTTCTCGGCGTTCCTGGCCAGCTCCAGCGCGTACTCGTGGTGCCACTGGCCGGCCTCCGGGCCGCCCTTGCAGGTGCCGTCGGACTCGCCCGGACGCTTGATCCACATGTAGGCGTCCACCAGCTTGTCGGCCGTCCTGGTCGTCGGCGGCTCGCCGAGGGCCCGGCCCGGCGGGTTGCACCAGGCCTCCTCGTCCTCCTTGCCGTCCATCGGACCGTTGCCGTTGCGGCTGGTGTCGATCACGAACTGCTTGCCGCCGACCATCGAGGACAGCCGCTTGCCGTACTCGACGTTCTCCTCGGTCGTCTGGTAGTTCGAGACGTTGAGGGAGAAGCCGTCGGCGGCGTCGATGCCGGCGCGCTTCAGCGGCGTCACCATGCCGCCGGGGTCGCGGATCCAGTGCGGGTTGCCCGCGTCGAGGTACACCTTGGTGTTCGGCAGCGACTTCAGCTTGTCGACCGCCTCCTTCATCAGGGTGTACTGCTCGTCGTGCATGTGCTGCGGCACGCAGCCGGGCACCATGATGTGCGGCAGCGCGTCCGGCTCGATGACCACCGACGCGGCGCGGTCGCCGATGCCCCGGACGACGGCGTCGGTGAACTTCCGGTACTCGTCCGCGCTGCGGGCCCCGCCCTTGGAGTACTGGCCGCAGTCCCGGTGCGGGATGTTGTACATCACCAGGACCGGGCTGGTCTTCGCGGCAGCGGCCGCCTCGGTGATCTTCCGGGTCTGCTCCTCGGCCTGCTCCGGCCTGATCCACTCGCCGGCGGGCTGGCTGGCGATCTTCCGGATCAGCCGGGCCTCGTCCTTGTTGCCCTCCCGCTCGGCTTTGGCCAGCGCCTCGGAGGCCAGGCCCTCCGGGTTCACCCAGAACGGCGCGTCGCCCTGCTTGGAGCCGTTGTTGCGGCTCTCCTCGTTCGGCTTCTCCTTGTCGCCGCCGGAGGAGGAGCATCCCGCGAGCAGGAGCGCCCCGACGGCGACGCCGGAGAACAGGGTGGCGGCACGACGCGAGGTGTTGTTCGATCGGCCGGCTTCAGAGCCGTACATCCACTCCCCCTTGGGTACGGTGTGCACCGGTCAGACCCCATCGTGGCACATTGACATCTCCGGTGCCCCCTGGGACCCTCCATCCGACAACAGAAGAAGAGGCGACGCGGCGAGGAACCCGGTGCGACTCCGGGACGGTCCCGCCACTGTGACCCGCGACGACGCGGGGAGTCAGGAACTCGTGCGTCCGCTTTGCACCTGTGGGGCGTGGAAACCCCAGATGGAGGCACCAGATGTCCTTGCACCCGGGCACCGGAACCGCTCCTGTCGCGGCCGACGCGACCGCTCCCGTCCGGGACTGGCTGATCGCCGCCACGGCGATAGTCGTCTCGCTCATCGCCCTCTACGCCGTCTTCATGGACAACGGCAACGTCATCGCCGCGACCGGCGAGTACCTCCACGAGTTCTCCCACGACGGACGGCACCTCTTCGGCGCCCCCTGCCACTGATCGGGGCGGCACCACACCATGTCAGGCAACACCTCTCCGTACCCCGTGCTGCCCCTGCTCGGCCGCGGGCTCCTCGCCGGCGGCGCCGCCGGCCTGACCACCGGACTGTTCGGCCTGCTCTTCGCGGAGCCGGTCATGGACCGGGCCATCAGGCTGGAGGAGGAGCGCTCGGCGGGCGGCGGCCACGACCACGCGCACGAGGCCGAGGAACTGTTCAGCCGGAGCACGCAGTACTTCGGCCTGGTGGTCACCTCGGTGGTGGTCGGCCTGGCGGTCGGCGTCTTCTTCGCCGTCGCCTACGCGCTGCTGCACCGCCGGAGCCCGGTCCACGAACGTCCCTGGCCGCGTGCGATGGCGCTGGCCGGTGCCGGGTTCCTCGCCCTGTCCCTGCTGCCCGGGCTGCGCTACCCTGCCGCACCGCCCGGCGTCGGCGACGGCGACACCGTCTCCGAACGGCAGAACCTCTGGCTCGCCGCGCTGGTCATCGGCGTGCTGGGCATGGTTCTCGCCCACCTGGTCCGCCAGCGCCTGGCCGGCCGCGCGGCACCGGTACGCCAACTGGCCGTGACCGGCGTGGTGGTGGCCACGCTCGGCGTGCTGTTCCTGCTGCCCGGCAACCCCGACGAGGTGCTGGTACCGGCCACCCTGCTGTGGGACTTCCGGGTGCTGTCGCTGGCCTCGCACGCCGTGCTGTGGGCCACGCTCGGCGCGGTCTTCGGCGCGCTCGGCCTCCGGGCCGCCGCCCGGGCGGCCGAACCGGCCGCCGCGCCGGCCCCCGCCCCCGCCGCGACAAGCGCGGGCTGAGGTCCACCCGCCGGCACCCGTGTCCCCGGCCGCGCCGGGGACACGGGTGCCGGCGGGTCAGGCGGCGCGCCGGGACCCCGGCGCCCTCACACCCGGGTGCCGGTGAGATAGGCCGAGACGACGACGTTGGCCGTGTAGCCGCGCCGCTCACGGTCGAACTGCCCGCCGCAGGTGATCAGCCGCAGCTCGGCCCGGCCCTCCCGACGCGGCCCGTACGCCCGGTCCGGGTCGAAGCCCTCCCGCTGCAGCACCTCCACGGTCTCCACCGTGAACTCCGCGACCGAACCGTCCTCCCTGGCCACCTCCACCACCGTGCCCGGCCGGGCCGAGCTGAGGTTGTAGAAGACGGCCGGCTCGGTCTCGGTGTCGACGTGACCGACGAGCAGCGCGACACCGGCCGCGCCGGGCGTGGCCCCACCGCCGTACCAGCCCACCGTCTGCCCCTGGCTCAACGGCGGCGCGTCCACCGCCCCGTCGGCGTCGAGCCCGCGCTCGACGACCTCGGCACGTATCCCCAGCGCGTCGACCCGCACACCCACCGGCGGCGTGTCCCCCGGCAGCGGGGCCAACGCGTCCGGCAGCGGCTGCCCGGTGTCGGCGTCGCCGCGTTCGGCGCTGGTCGTACCGCCGAGCGCGGGGCGGCGGTGGTCGAACTCGGTGACGTCCTTGCCCCACAGCCACAGCGCGAAGAGCAGGACCACCCACGCCGTGGCGTTCATCAGCCGTCCGCTCACCGCGGACCGCCGTCAGTCGGCGCCGCCGTGCCGGGCGGCCGCCTTGCGGCGCCGCATGACCGCCGCGCCGGCCAGCCCGAACAGCGCGAGGAGCGTCAGCCCGCCGGTCAGCCCGGCGGTCGGGCCCGCGCCGTCCGCCGTGCCGCCGCCGCCCGCCTTGACCGGCGCGGTCGGCTTCACCGGGTGCACCGGCTCCGGCGGCACCGGCTTCTCGCCGCCCACCACGACGAGCCGCCCCTGGGCGATGGACCGTTGCAGGTCACCCCGCTTGTCGTAGCAGTCGACCAGCACGGCGTACGTGCCCGGCTCGATCTTGCGGCGCACGCTCGCGTCGCCGGACAGCGTGTCGTCGGCCGCCGGCCGCAGCGCGACGGACGCCACAAACGCCTCGGACCTGGCGATGGCCTTGTCGCCGTCGCAGGAGTCCACCCGGATGTTGACCTCCCCGCCGGCCTTCACCTTCGGCGGGGTGATCCGGACCGAGCCGGCGGAGTGCCTCGGCTCGTCCGCGCCGGGATCGGCGGCAACCGGCGCGGTCGACGACGCCCACGCGGTGAGCGTCAACAGCGCCGCGCAGAGCGGGATTCGGACGGTACGGACTGCGCTCATGGGAACCTCCGGATCGGTACCTCCGAAGATCCACCGCAGGCCGCCCGCCCGCACCCGCAGCGCCGCCGATCGGGTCACACCCCGGGCTCACGCCCGGCGCCAGCGCTACAGAACGCCACCCAGTAGACCGAACACCATTCCCGCGCGCCCGGTCAGCTATCCGAAGCCGACACCCTGGTGAGGAAGAAGCCTCTCGACACCTCTCGGCTGGGCCGTCATCACGGCCGGAGGACCGGACTACGACCGCCCATCCGGCGAGATGCGCTCACCTGCGCCAGTGGAGTGTGTCGGCCCGCTACCCGGGGTCCCTCACGCCCGCCCGCCGCGCAGCGCCCGCCACTCGGGGGCGAGCACCGACCACACCTCCATGTCGGCCCGCCGCCCCCGGTGCAGATAGCTCTCCCGCAGCACGCCGTCCCTGGTCATGCCCAGCCGCCGGGCGACGTTCAGGCTCGGCTCGTTCGCCGAGGAGGCGTGCCACTCGACGCGGTGGATACCGCGCTCCTCCACCGCCCAGTCGATGATCACGTGCAGCGCCCTGGTCACGAGTCCCCTGCCGGCCGCCGCCGGCTCCAGCCAGCAGCCGGCCTCCGCGACGCCCTGGGCCACGTCCATGACCCGGAACAGCACCCCGCCGACGAGTCGGCCCTCGCTGCGGATGCCGTAGATCCGCCCGCCGTCCTCCGCCGCCTTCCGTGCGTAGGACTCCAGGAACGCACGGGCGGACGCCAGGTCCGGCACCGCGTCGGCCAGCCCGACGTGCCGGCCGATGAACTCCCGCCCCCGGTCCACGTGGTCCAGGAACTCCTGCGCGTGCCACGGCTCCAACGGTCCCAGCTCCGCCCCGTCCTCTCCCAACGCCACCGCGAACATCGCCACTCCCCCTCGTCACACCGGGCACGCCCTCCAGGCGCGCCGCCCGTCATGATCCCCCGCGTCCCGGCCCCGGGC
>NZ_WMLF01000770.1 GCF_014156695.1 Streptomyces durbertensis
CCCCGCCACGCGGCAGGGCACCCACCCCGATGCCGTCCGGTCGGTCGGACCGCGATGCGGCTGTAACACCGTGGGCCGCCCAGACGTGCTTATGGCAGGAAGCGGTACGGGGACGGGAGCAGGGACAGGATGTCGAGTGAAGCAGAGTTCGACGCCTTCTACGCCGCCACGGCAAAACGGCTGGTCGCCACGGTCTATGCGATGACCGGGGACCTGGCCGAGGCCGAGGACGCGGTGCAGGAGGCGTACGCGCGGGCCTGGCAGAGATGGGGCCGGCTCACAAGGGCAGGGGACCCGCTGCCGTGGGTGCGCACGGTGGCGTCCCGACTGGCCATCAGCACCTGGCGGCGCACCCGCAACAGGCTGCGCGCCCAGCTGCGGCACGGCCCCGCGCCGGACATGCCGGGGCTGTCCGAGGACCGCGTCGCCCTGGTGGCGGCGCTGCGCGAGCTGAACGCGGAACAGCGGCGGGCGGTGGTGCTGCACCATCTCCTCGACCTGCCCGTGGCAGAGGTGGCCCGCGAGACGGGATCGTCCGCCGGCGCGGTGCGGACCAGGCTCAGCAGGGCTCGCAAACTGCTCGGCGAGCAGCTCACGAACATCAACAAGCACGACGAGGAGGTCGTCACCCATGGCTGACGTCGAGGAACTGCTGGACGGTGTCCCGGTGAGGCTCGCGTCCGCGCAGGCCGTACGTGCTCAGGGGGAGCGCCGCCGGGCCCGGCGGCGGGTGGGCATGGTGACGGGCGCGTTGGTCGCCGCGACGGCGGTGGGCATCGGCTCGTGGACGTACCTGGCGCCCCCCGGCCCGCGCGGGGCCGACGCGGCTTCGGAAGGCGGGAACCCGTTCAAGGTCGACGGCACGGTGCAGAACCTCAAGCCCTCCGACCTTCCGATGCACGAGGTCCTGGGCTGGAAAGCGGGAGAGAACGCCTCCAACGGCGAGTCGTCGACGGCCCCGCTACCGCAGGCGGGACTGGACGGCGTATGCAACGGCTGGTCCGGTGACCTCCAAAAGCCTCAGCAGCAGCTCACCAGCGCCTTCGCGGGGAAGGGCGATGCCAAAGCCCGGTACCGCGTCTCCCAGTACACGAACACCGACCTGGCCCTCGAAGCCATCCGCGGACTCGGGCAGACACTGCGCGACTGCGGCCTCAAGGAGCAGAAGGACGGTGCCTACACCGGAACGCCGAACGGCAGCGACGTCTGGCTCGAGGTCAGCGTGCGGCAGTGGAAGGGCTGGGTCGGGGTGGTCGAGGCGCAGTTCATCCCGACATCTTGAACTGAGTGGGGA
>NZ_WMLF01000771.1 GCF_014156695.1 Streptomyces durbertensis
CTGCCCAAGTACCGGGTCCCGGACCTCCCCTCCGACCCCCGGGCGGTGTACGCCCTCATCCACGACGAGCTGGCCCTGGACGGCAACGCCTCCCAGAACCTCGCCACCTTCTGCACCACCTGGGCCGAGCCCGAGGTGCACACGCTGATGGACGAGTGCCTGGGCAAGAACATGATCGACAAGGACGAGTACCCGCAGACGGCGGAGATCGAGTCCCGCTGCGTCCATCTGATCGCGGACCTCTGGCACGCCCCGGCCGGCGGCGACACGGCCGGCTGCTCCACCACCGGCTCCAGCGAGGCGGGCATGCTCGCCGGCCTCGCCCTCAAATGGCGCTGGCGGCAGCGCCGCCAAGCCGAGGGAGAACCGACGGACCGCCCCAACCTGGTCTGCGGGCCCGTCCAGGTGTGCTGGGAGAAGTTCGCCCGCTACTTCGACGTGGAACTCCGCCAGATCCCGCTCGAACCGGACGCCACCGGGCTGCGACCGCACCAACTCCGTTCCCACGTCGACGAGAACACCATCGGCGTCGTCGCCATCCTCGGCGTCACCTACACCTGCGACTACGAGCCGATCGCCGAACTCGCCGCCGAACTCGACGCGATACACGCCGACACCGGCCTCGACGTGCCGCTGCACGTGGACGCCGCCAGCGGCGGCTTTGTCGCCCCCTTCCTCCAGCCCGACCTGGTCTGGGACTTCCGCATCCCACGCGTCGCGTCGATCAACGCCTCCGGCCACAAGTACGGCATGGCGCCGCTCGGCGTCGGCTGGGTGGTGTGGCGGACCGCCGAACTCCTCCCCGACGAACTGGTCTTCCGCGTCAGCTACCTCGGCGGCGACATGCCCACCTTCGCCCTCAACTTCACCCGCCCCGGCGGCGAGATCGTCGCCCAGTACTACACCTTCCTCCGCCTGGGCCGCGCCGGCTACCGCGCGATCCACGCCGCGTGCCGCGCAAGCGCCCGCGAACTCGGCCGCCGGGTCGGTGAGATGGGCCCGTTCACCCTCCTCTACGACGGCGAGCGGGCCCTGCCCGCCGTGTCCTGGACCCTCACCGACCCGGCAGGCGCGGGCTTCACGCTCTACGACGTCACCGACCGGCTGCGCCGGCGCGGCTGGCAGGTCCCCGCATACCCCCTCCCGGCGGACCGCGCGGAGACGGTCGTCCAGCGCGTCCTCGTCCGGCACGGCATCAGCTACGACAAGATCATGCTCCTCGCCGGCGACCTCCGTGCCGCCGTCGAAGAACTCACCCACCCCGGCCCGTCGGCCCCCCACCTGTCTCTTATA
>NZ_WMLF01000772.1 GCF_014156695.1 Streptomyces durbertensis
TCTTGTCCGGAGTGGCGTCGGGTCCGGTCACGGCGCGAGGCGTTCGACGACGGTGGCGATGCCCATGCCGCCGCCGACGCACAGCGTGGCCAGGCCGTAGCGCAGGTCGCGGCGTTCCAGCTCGTCGACGAGGGTGCCGAGGATCATCGCGCCGGTGGCGCCGAGCGGGTGGCCGAGCGCGATGGCGCCGCCGTTGACGTTGACCTTCTCCAGGTCCAGGCCCATGTCGCGGACGAAGCGCAGCACGACGGCGGCGAACGCCTCGTTGATCTCGACGAGGTCGATGTCGTCGATGGTCAGTCCGGCCTTGGCCAGCGCCTTGCGGGAGGCGGGCGCGGGGCCGGTGAGCATGATCGTCGGGTCGGCGCCGGAGACGGCGGCGGAGACGACGCGGGCCCGGGGGGTGAGGCCGTAGCGGCGGCCGACCTCCGCGTTGCCGATCGCGACGAGGGAGGCACCGTCGACGATGCCGGAGGAGTTGCCGGCGTGGTGCACGTGGTCGATGCGCTCGACCCAGTGGTACTTCTTCAGCGCGACGGCGTCGAAGCCGCCGAGCTCGCCGATGTCGGCGAAGGACGGCTTGAGCTTCGCCAGCGAGTCGGCGGTGGTGCCGGGGCGCAGGTGCTCGTCCCGGTCGAGCACGGTCAGCCCGGCACGGTCGACGACCGGCACGACGGACCGGTCGAAACGGCCCTCCTTCCACGCCCGGGCGGCCCGCTCCTGGGAGAGCGCGGCGTACTCGTCGACGTCGCGGCGGCTGAAGCCCTCGACGGTGGCGATGAGGTCGGCGCCGATGCCCTGCGGGACGAAGTTCGTCTCGAAGCTGGTCATCGGGTCCATGGCCCAGGCGCCGCCGTCGCTGCCCAGCGGTACGCGGGACATCGACTCCACACCGCCGGCCAGCACCAGGTCCTCCCAGCCGGAGCGGACCTTCGCGGCGGCCATGTTGACCGCTTCGAGGCCGGAGGCGCAGAAGCGGTTCTCCTGGACGCCGGCGACGGTGTCCGGGAGGCCCGCGGCGATGGCGGCGACCTTCGCGAGGTCCGAGCCCTGGTCGCTGTGCGGGCTGACGACGCCGAGGACGACGTCGTCGACGGCCGCCGGGTCGAGGTCGGGGAAGCGGCGGCGGATCTCGTGGATCAGCCCCACCACCAGGTCGATCGGCTTGGTGCCGTGCAGGGCGCCGTTGGCCTTGCCCCGCCCTCGCGGGGTGCGGACGGCGTCGTACACAAACGCTTCGGTGGTCACGGGTCTGCGGCCTTTCGTGCGGCTTGCCGGGCGGGGTGGGACGC
>NZ_WMLF01000773.1 GCF_014156695.1 Streptomyces durbertensis
CCCGTGCCCCTCACCGCCCTCGTCACCGACCGCGACCGCGCCACCGAGGCCCTGGACACCATCGTGCCCGTCTACGAGCGGGTGTTCGCCGAACCGCCGTACCACGAGGGCCCGGACGACGTATCCGGCTTCGTCGACGGCTACCGGCAAGAGGCACAGCAGGACGGCTTCCGCCTCGCCCTCGCCCACGACGACTCCGGACAGCCTGCGGGCTTCGCCTACGGCTACCCGCTCCAACCCACCACCCGCTGGTGGCACGGCTTCCTCAACGCGGACCTCGCCGACGCGTTCACCCGCGAGGACGGCCACCGCACCTTTGTCATCAAGGAGTTGGCGGTACTCCCCGAGCACCGCCGCACGGGAACCGCCCGCAGCCTCCACACCGGGCTGCTGCACGGCCTCACCGCCGAGCGGGCCACCCTCGCCGTCGTACCGGAGGCCGAACCGGCCGTCCGCCTCTACGCGGCGCTCGGCTACACCAGCGTGGGCCTGTGCCGCCCCTGGGCGGACGCCCCGCTCTTCGACGTCATGGTCCTGCCCCTCCGCTAACGCCCCCGGCCGCGCGGCCTCACGGCAGCGCACCCGCGCCGTCAGCGACTCCACGACCCGCCGCCACCGTCGGCTCACCCCCACTCCCGGCCGCCCTCGGCGAACGCTCGCCGGAACATCTCGGCGGCGACCAGCGCCCCGACCGCGAACGCCAGGTCGGGCTCCGCGACCAGGGCGAGACAGCCTGGCCGACGAACGCACGTCACACGTGGGTGCGAGCCGTGGTGAGGGTGACGTGGAGGGCGCAGGGCACCGTGGCGGCGCCTGCGGGCCGGCGCAGGGCGTCGTGGAAGTCGGCGCGCAGCGCCCTCAGTTCGTCCGGTGACAGGAGCGCCGTCTCGTAGGTGCCGGCGAGGGCGGACCAGACCTGGTCGACGGGGCCGCTCAGGTCGATCCGCACCTGGCGTGAGGCGACGGGATCGAGGCCGGCGGAACGCAGGACGTCCGCCAGGGCGTCGGGGTCCCGGGTGCGGCGGTCGCCGAGCGGCGGGAGGCGGCGGTCCGGGCCGAGCGCGCGGTCGAGGAGCCGGTGGAACACCGCCCACGCCTCCCCGCCGGCGGGCCCGCCGCCGACAGCGCAGACCAGCCGCCCACCGGGGACGAGTACCCGGCCGGCCTCGGCGGCCACCTGCTCGGGATCGTCCATCAGCATCAGCGCCAGATGGGAGACGCAGGCATCGAAGGAGTCGTCGTGGAAGGGGAGTTGCTGGCAGCGGGCTGCCGCGAGTGCGGTATGGGCG
>NZ_WMLF01000774.1 GCF_014156695.1 Streptomyces durbertensis
GGTCGGGGGGTGTCTGCCGCCGTCGCTGGCTGAGTTGCGGCAGCGGTGGGCGGTGTTGGGGGCGCTGATCACCGAGCATCTGAAGCGGTTGGGGCGCGTGTGAGTGAGACGTACGCGTTCCGGCGGTTTGCGCTCGCGGCGGACGGTGAGCCGGATGCCGAGCCCGTCACGTACGCCGTGCAGTGCGCGGTGTGCGACGCGTGGGGGCCGGTGGCCGAGGTGGACAAGGAGGCCGTCGGCGAGCTGGGGGCGGTGGAGCGGGAGAGGGCGGCGCGGGCCGCCGCCGCGTGGGTGCGGCAGCACCGGTTCGCGCAGCGGGAGCATCTGACGTACCGGCTTGTCGAGACCCGGCCGTACCGGCTGGTTCCGGGGGCGTGGCAGTGATGTTCTACGTCGACGGGTACTGGTGTGAGGCCGTCGTCCGCAGCCCGGAGGCTGAGGGGGAATGGCTGCTCGGTACGCATCTGGCGCGGTCTCCGGCGGAGGCGATGCGATGGCTGCGGGCGCAGGCCGAGCGCATCGCGCGGGCACTTGATCCGTTGCCGGGCGGCGGCGGGCCCTTCCCGTCCGCCGCGCTCCGCGCGGGCGACGAGGTCGGCGGACACGTTGGGCACGTGCTGCGGGAGTGGCTTGACGACCGGACCTACCAGGAGACGCAGCGCCGCGCGCTGGAGGAGGGCCGGCACATCAGCGCGAACGCCGGTGCGCCCGACCGCGTCGCCGGCGCCCGCGACGCGGCCCAGGTGTACTACTCGCTCTCCTGCCGTCCGATCACGAGCCGCCGGGCGGTAGGGCTGCTGGCGAGCGAAGCGCGCTACGGAAGCGCGGCCGGGCGAACGCCGGTGTGCCCGGAAGGCGGCGCGAGGGGCGAGGAGGAGTTGTTGTCCAGCGACGCCGTGGGTGAGGGGCCGGTGGGCGGCGGTGCGGCGGGCTCGTCCGCCGGACAGGTACGTGGCCGCGCGCCGGGTTAGGGGGTGTCGCGGCGGCGCCAGGGTTCCAGGGTGGGGTCGAGGGCGGCGGTGTAGACGCCGGCGCCTTGGCAGTGTTTGCACTGGCCGGCGCGGGCGAGGGTTTCGGCGGGGCTGTGGAAGGGATCGGGGCCGGGGACGTAGGCCAGGAGGCGGGTGATGGCACCCGCGCCGTGGCACCACTGGCAGATCGGGCCGGAGGGCTGTTCGGGGTCGCTGCTCACTTGGCCTGTCCGAGGGAGGGAAGGGAGAAGGTAAGAGGGTGGCTTCCGCCTGGGCGGTGATCACCGTAGTGGGTGGGGTGTTTCCGGGG
>NZ_WMLF01000775.1 GCF_014156695.1 Streptomyces durbertensis
CTCCAGTCGTCCGCACGGGCCGGACGAGGGGCCCGGCAGGAGATCCGGCACGCCGTCCGATCGGCGGCGTGAGCGGCATGACCGGCGTGCGGCGGCGCAGTTTACTGCATGATCGCAAAATTGTTGCGCCCGATGGGAATTCTGTCCCGATTCACGTCGTTGTGACATGCGTGGGCGGAGCCCGGGAAGGGTCTCCCGCCCGACCGGCCAGTAGTTGATCCACTCGCAAGGGAGCACGCATGGCAACCCGTGCCGTAGCCCGCAGTCAGTCCGCCGCCCGGGGTTCTGACCGGGCAAGCAGCGCGCGCGCAGGCGGCGACATCGCCGACCGCGACCTGGTCGGCATGTACCTCGACGAGATCGCACGCACCCCGCTGCTCGACGCGGCCAAAGAGGTCGAGCTGTCGCTCGCGATCGAGGCGGGTGTCTACGCCCAGCGCATCCTCGACGGCCAGGAGCAGCCTCCGTCCAAGAACGCCCCGTCGGCCACCGCCGGCCGGGAGGAGCTGGAGGCGATAGTCGCCGAGGGCGAGCGCGCGAAGGAGACGTTCATCCGCTCCAACCTGCGGCTTGTCGTCGCCGTCGCCCGACGCTACCCGCGCAGCGGCCTGCCCCTGCTCGACCTCATCCAGGAGGGCAACGCGGGCCTGGTCAGGGCGGTGGAGAAGTTCGACTACCGCAAGGGGTTCAAGTTCTCGACGTACGCGACGTGGTGGATCCGCCAGGCCATCACCCGGTCGATCGCCGACCAGTCGCGGACGATCCGGCTCCCCGTGCACCTGGTGGAGGAGCTGGGGCGCATCCGCCGTGTGCAGCGCGAGTTCAACCGCGAGCACGGGCGGGACGCCGAGCCCGCCGAGATCGCCGCGGAGCTGGACAGTACGCCGGAGCGGGTCGCCGACGTACTGGACTGGGCCCGCGACCCGGTCAGCCTGAACATGTCCGTCGACGACGAGGGCGAGACCCAGTTCGGCGACCTGCTGGAGGACACCTCCGCGGTCTCCCCTGAGCAGTCCGTGATGACGCTGCTGCGGAGTGAGGAGCTGGACGGCCTCATCGAGCGGCTGGACGAGCGCACGGCGTCGATCATCAGGTCCCGCTACGGCATCCTCGACGGCAAGGAGCGCACCCTGACGGAGGTCGGCAAGCAGCACGGACTGACCCGTGAGCGCATCCGGCAGATCGAGAAGCACGCGCTGCTCGAACTGAAGAAGATGGCCCACGACACCGGCTTCGACGCGGCCGCCTGATCCCGGACGCGGTCGGACCGGCC
>NZ_WMLF01000776.1 GCF_014156695.1 Streptomyces durbertensis
GGCTCCGGCTCCTCGATGGAGACGCCGAAGTCGGTGGCGATGCCGGCCAGCCCGTCGGCGTAGCCCTGACCCACCGCGCGGACCTTCCACGCGCCGCCGCGCCGGTAGACCTCCATGACGATCAGCGCCGTCTCCGCGCCGAGCCGGGGCGGGGTGAAGCTGGCGATGACGGCGCCGCTGTCGGCGTCCCGGACGGTGCCCGTCGGTTCGGCACCGGCGAAGGTCGCGCCCGGGGCGTCGAGGCTGGCGGTGACCACGATGCGCTCGACGTCTGCGGGCACGGCGGCGGTGTCGACGGTGATGGTGTCCGCGCCACCGCCACCGGTGTGCCGCACGCCCGGCGCGTCCGGCTGGTTGTAGAAGACGAAGTCGGCGTCCGAGCGGACCTTGCCGTCGGCGCCGAGCAGCAGCCCGGACACGTCGACCCTGGAGGGAGCCGAGACGTCGACGCTGACACGTGGGGCGGGGAGGGGGAGGTTCGAACCGGGAGTCATAGCGGTCATGCCCCGCCCAACGAGCGGTCCGCCTGGCCGGTTCCTGGCGCGGGGCCGCCCGGGGCCGGCACCGCCCGGACACCGCCTACCCTTCGCGCACCTCGGCGAGTCTGCCGTACACCACCACGTTCCCCAGGTAGCCCTCCTGGTGCGAGTACCCGCCGCCGCAGGTGATCAGCCGTATCTCGGGCCGCCCGGTGGAGCCGTACACCCGCTGGTCGGGGAAGTCGTCACGACCGTAGACCTCGATGGCGTAGACGCTGAACACCGCCGTACGGCCGTCCCGGCGTATCACCTCCACCCGGTTGCCCTTGCGGAGCGCACCCAGCCCGTAGAACACGCTCGGTCCCTCGGCCCGGTCGACGTGTCCGGCGAAGATCGCCGTTCCCCGGACGCCGGGAGCGGTGCCGTCCCGGTACCAGCCGACGAGGTTCGGGTCGTCCTCGGGCGGCGGTTCGAGGCTCCCGTCGGTGTCCAGGCCCAGACCGGTGACCGGGGCGTCGACCTTGATCACCGGTATGCGTATGCGGGTCGGCGTCGAGGCGACAAGCGGCACCACCCGGTCGAGCTGCCGAGCCGGGCGCGCCTCCTCGGCGGCGGCGTCCGCGGACGGCTGCGGCGGCGGACGCTCGGGCGTCGGGCTGTTGTCGATCAGCCAGACCCCGCCGCACAGCCCAGCGGCCACCACCGTCGCGACCAGCGTCTCCCGCCGGCGCCGATAGCGATCCATGCTGCCTCCCGGCTGCTTGTGCCTGGGCAATCGAGCCAACCGCCACC
>NZ_WMLF01000777.1 GCF_014156695.1 Streptomyces durbertensis
CCCAAGAAGCCGTCGGGGAAGTCCTCCTTCGACGACATATACGACCAGCCGGACCCGCGCGGCTACTACCGCGCCCTGCGGCCCTACGACTACCAGGTCCCGCACCACGCGCAGACCCTCGTCCGCCGTCTCCTGGGCACCAAACCCCTGGTGGCGGCCGGTGAGCGGGGGCCGCTGACGGTACTGGACGTCTGCTGTTCGTACGGGGTCAACGCCGCCCTGTTCAACCACACCGTCACCCTCCAGGACCTCTACCGGCACTACGCCGACCTCGACTCGCAGGCGGACGCCGGTACGGACGCCGCCCGCCTCGCCGGGAACGACCGCGCCTACTTCGCCGAGCGCCGCCGCTACGACGCCGTGCGCGCGCTCGGCCTGGACGCCGCCGGGAACGCCGTCGCCTACGCCCGGTCCGCCGGGCTGCTCGACCGCGGTTTCGCCGAGAACCTGGAGCGGGACGAGCCGAGCGGGGAACTGCGCCGCGCGCTCGCCGACGTCTCCCTGGTCACCGTGACCGGCGGCGTCGGCTACGTCACCGGCCGCACCTTCGCCCGGCTCGCCGCGCACCTGCCGGACCGGGTCTGGGTGCTGGCGCTGGTGCTGCGCACGGTCTCCTACGACGACATCAGCGCCGCGCTCGCCGCCCGAGGGCTGCGGACCGTGCGGGCCGACACGACGTACGTGCAGCGCCGCTTCACCGACCCCGAGGAGCAGCGCAACGCGGTGGCGGCGGTGACCGCCGCGGGGCTCTCCCCGGAGGGGCTGGAGGCGGACGGCCGGTTCCACGCCCAGCTCTACCTCTCCGGGCCGGCGGAGCCGTCCGGTGAGCTGCTGCTGCCCGAGGTGCTGTCGGAGATCGTCTCCGGCTGAGTCGTCTCCGGCTGAGTCGTCTCCGGCTGAGTCGTCTCCGGTGGAACCGTCCGCGGCGGAGTGGTCAGCGGCTGAGGCCCCGGGCGCTCACACCTCGTCGTCCGGGATGGTGTGCACCGCGGCCTCCTCCGCCGAGGCGGCCGCCGAGTCGATGCCGACGTCGAGCGCCAGCAGTTCGTGGTCGTGGTCGCCCCGCACACCCTCGTTCGGGGCGACCAGCCGGCCCGTACGCCGGTCCCCGACCTCCCCGTCCAGCGGCTCGCCCTCCCCACCGGGCACGTCGCCGATGCCGTCGCCGTCCTTGGGCGCCACGTCCGGCAGCTCCCGGGCCAGCCGCCCCTCAAGCGGTTCGCCGGAGTGCTGCTCGGCGGCCGTCGTGCCCCAGGTCTCCGC
>NZ_WMLF01000778.1 GCF_014156695.1 Streptomyces durbertensis
TTCGACCATCTCGGTCACCTGGATGACGTGCTCATCGGTGGGGCCCTGGATGAGGGTGGTGGCGAGCCCGTCGAACATGGCCCAGTCGCCCACGCCCTTCAGGTCGCCCATGAGGAACTGCACCGACCGGTCCAGCGCCAGCCACAGGGCGAGGGAGCGCAGGGCGACGGTCTTGCCCTGGTTCGACAGGCCCGTGATGAGCAGGTGCCGTTGGTAGAGGCTGAGCGCGGCGGCGTCCCCGCGCAGGTCCTGTCCCCAGGGGGCTTTGCCCTTGGTGTAGTCGGCGGTCATCGTCTCGTCGGTGACCAGCGGAGAGGGCCCGATCGGCTCGTCCAACGCCCCCGAATCGGCGATCCACAGCCGCACCGTGCGGGCGGCCTGGGGGATGGTGATGAACACTTCGTGCTCGTGCCGGGTCAGGTTCTCGGCGAGCTTGCGGCGCTTGCCCTGCACCTCGTTCGTCGACACCCCGGACGGCAGCGTCACGTCGACTTCGACGCCGCATCCGGCGATCCGGATCGGGCCCAGCATGGACGCGCCGGCGTCGCCCATCTCCTTGATGGCCCGCGCCAGCGCAGGAACACCGAGGTCGCGCAGGGCCTTGACCACGATGGACGGGGTGATCGGCTCACCCTCCCCGGAGCGGACGTTCGCGGGAAGCGCCCACTGCGGCGCGGCCTGCTGCTTGCGTCCCACCGTCCACAGGGCGAGCAGCGCGAGCAAGGGGCTGATCGTGAGGAGCGGGCCCCACACGACGGTCACGATGGTGATGAGCAGGCTGATCAGCTTGATCACAGCCATCAGCGGCGTGACCACGTCCGCCACGTCCTTCGTCGCAACAGCCAGCACCACCCCCAGGGCGACCAGCGTGCCGATACCCATGCCGGTGCCGACAGCTACGCCTTTGGCGGCGTCGAGGGGGGAGTGAAGGAGGTCCATGCGGCGGCGGTGCCGGGCGGCGCGGAAGCGCTGCCCGCGCTCCTCCCACTCCGCCGCCGCCTCATAGTTCCCGGCTGCCTCAGCCGCGCGGAGCATGCGTTCGTAGCGGGCGGCGGTGCGCCCGTCCCAGGTCCGGCGGGCCACGATCCGGGCCCCGCCGACCACGTACAGGCTGTGCCGGGCCACCGCCCGCGCGGTCGCCTGGGTGCGCTCGTCGGTGGCGACCCGCTTGATCGCGCGCCCGGACCGGACCCACAGCGGCACCGGCGCCGGCGGGGCGGGGTCGGGGACCACGGTCAGCGTGGTGACGGGTGTCGGGT
>NZ_WMLF01000779.1 GCF_014156695.1 Streptomyces durbertensis
GCTGGGGGATTCGGTCGTCACGGTGTGCCCTTTCGCAACTCGTTGATCATCGCCACGGAGGCCGCCTGCGAGGGCGCTTCGGCCTGTAGCTGATGGTAGGCCGTCAACAGGGGCAGTACGAAGGCGAGATCTCGCTCAAGATGGCCCCGCTGCGCCGACTCGGAGTAGGCCATCAGGGAGCGGTCAGGCGACGTCAGCACCGTTATGGGTAGGTTGAACGGCCGCCTGGCGCCCATGTCGAAGGTGGCGACCTGGAGGACGGTGTTCGGCTGGTCGGCGAACTCGACCAGCCTGGCGAGCTGTTCGCCCATCACGTCCGGTTCTCCGATGGGGCGGCGGATGCAGCTCTCGTCGAGCACGGCGAACACCAGCGGCGGTGGCGTGCGGGCGAGTGCGGCTTGCCGCTCGGCCACGAGCGCTACTCGCTCATCCGCCTGCTCACGCGTGATCGCGCCCCGCTTCACCGCGCTGCCGGCGAGGACCGCCGCGTACTCGGGCGTCTGGAGCAGTCCAGGTACGACACCCACCTCGTACAGCCGGATCTCCGCTGCTCGCCCCTCGTGGTCGATGAACTGAGGAAAGCCCTCCAGCAGTGCGCCGTGGCGCATCTCGTGCCACTGGCGCTCGAACAGGTCGCCTGTACCCAACGCCGCGTCAGCATGTCGCGAAAAGCGCAAGGTCGGGGACTTGTGACCAGTTTCGACGGAGGAGATGTGGGTGCTGGAGTACCCCATCTGGTCGCCCAGGTGGTCCTGCGTCCAGCCGCGCTCGGTACGTGACGTGCGGAGACGCGCGCCGAAGGCGGCTTGGGGCGAGCTGTCCGGGTCCAACTCCTTGATGTTCAAAGGCCTAACACCGACCTTTCGTCCTTTCCTGAAACGTTGATGCGCTTCTGACTGTAGGCCACGCTGGGTCGCCCCGGTAGCGGAATCACTACGGAGAGGAGTCGTCGTGGCCGGTGAGGGTTTGCCCGTGGGCGGTGGGCAGTTGGGGGTGGTCGGGCCTGAGGGGTCCGGCCAGGGCGGCGGCCGTGTGGCGGCGGGATGCGAGACGTGTGCGGAGTTGCGGGAGGCGGAGAGGCGGGCGGAGCGGTGTGGGGATCTGTCCGGTGCGACGGACTGTCGGGTGTTGCTGCGGCGGCACTCCGCCGAGTGCCCGGTGGCGGGGCAGGGGGCGGCGTCGTGACGGAGAAGGGCGAGTCTCGGCGGCCGGAGGACGAGCGTCCGGAAAGTGGAGGGGCTGTCTCTTATACA
>NZ_WMLF01000078.1 GCF_014156695.1 Streptomyces durbertensis
CTAGCCAGGTTGCTCGGTTGAGTGCCGATGCCGTGCGCCTCCCGCCGGGAGGACTGGAAGCGAGTCCCGATGTACTCGTCGTCCCTGATCAGGGACGGAAGTACGGGAATCTTCCGGGAAGCGCGGGAGGGGCTTCCAGCCAGGCATCCGGTGGGTTTCCTTCCCCCTTCTTCCCCTTCCAGGGACGCTTCCATGCGGATCCGTGTCGGATACGTCTGGGCGCGGTACGGGAAGGGTTGCGACACGCCCGACCGCGTGGGTCGGGGAGTCGGCTGGCGGGGTGTCGGTTCCACCGGGTACCGGAGCGTTTACGAGAGACAGGACTACGAAGTAGCCATGGCGGGACAGAAGATCCGCATCCGGCTCAAGGCCTACGACCACGAGGTCATCGACAACTCGGCGAAGAAGATCGTCGAGACGGTGACCCGTACTGGTGCGTCGGTCGCGGGCCCGGTGCCGCTGCCCACAGAGAAGAACGTGTACTGCGTCATCAAGTCGCCGCACAAGTACAAGGACTCGCGCGAGCACTTCGAGATGCGCACCCACAAGCGCCTCATCGACATCCTCGACCCGACTCCCAAGACCGTTGACTCGTTGATGCGCCTGGACCTGCCGGCCGGCGTCGACATCGAGATCAAGCTCTGAGGGGTGTCGGAAGATGGCTAAGCAGATCAAGGGCCTCCTGGGCGAGAAGCTCGGCATGACGCAGGTCTGGGACGAGAACAACCGTGTCGTCCCGGTGACCGTCGTCAAGGCCGGTCCCTGTGTCGTGACCCAGGTGCGCACCGCA
Source organism: Streptomyces durbertensis (assembly GCF_014156695.1). Taxonomy (GTDB): domain Bacteria; phylum Actinomycetota; class Actinomycetes; order Streptomycetales; family Streptomycetaceae; genus Streptomyces; species Streptomyces durbertensis. The sequence continues at coordinate 791 of NZ_WMLF01000078.1, forward strand.
GACCGCGACGGCTACGAGGCCGTCCAGATCGCCTTCGGCGAGATCGACCCGCGCAAGGTGAACAAGCCCCTCAAGGGCCACTTCGCCAAGGCCGACGTCACTCCCCGCCGTCACCTGGTGGAGATCCGCACCAACGACGCCGCCGAGTACACCCTGGGCCAGGAGCTCACCGCCGAGGTGTTCGAGTCCGGCCTCAAGGTCGACGTGACCGGCAAGTCCAAGGGCAAGGGCACCGCCGGTGTCATGAAGCGTCACGGCTTCCACGGCGGCAAGGCCTCCCACGGTGCCCACCGCGTGCACCGCAAGCCCGGTTCCATCGGTGGCTGCGCCACCCCCGGCCGTGTCTTCAAGGGCATGCGCATGGCGGGCCGCGCCGGCAACGAGCGGGTCACCACCCAGAACCTGACCGTCCACGCCGTTGACGCGGAGAAGGGACTGCTGCTCATCAAGGGCGCGGTTCCCGGTCCGAACGGCGGCCTCGTCCTGGTCCGTACCGCGGCCAAGGGGGCCTGAGGTAACCCATGAGCAGCATTGACATCCTTTCGCCGGCAGGCGACAAGACCGGGACCGTCGACCTCCCCGCGGAGCTCTTCGACGCGAAGATCAGCATTCCGCTGATCCACCAGGTCGTCGTCGCGCAGCTGGCCGCCGCCCGCCAGGGCACGCACAAGACCAAGACCCGCGCCGAGGTCCGTGGTGGCGGCAGGAAGCCGTACCGCCAGAAGGGCACCGGTCGCGCCCGTCAGGGTTCGACCCGCGCGCCGCAGTTCGCCGGCGGTGGCGTGGTCCACGGCCCCGTGCCGCGCGACTACTCGCAGCGCACCCCGAAGAAGATGAAGGCCGCCGCCCTGCGCGGTGCCCTCACCGACCGGGCGCGCAACAACCGCATCCACGTCGTGACCGGCGTGGTCGAGGGCGACATCTCCACCAAGGCCGCCAAGAACCTGTTCGGCAAGATCAGCGAGCGCAAGCACGTGCTGCTCGTCGCCGAGCGTTCGGACGAGGCCGCGTGGCTGTCCACCCGCAACCTGCCCCAGGTGCACATCCTGGAGCCGGGCCAGCTGAACACGTACGACGTGCTCGTCTCCGACGACGTGGTCTTCACGAAGGCCGCCTTCGAGTCCTTCGTGGCCAGCCGTACCGGGGCTGAGCTCGAAGGGAGCGACGCCTGATGAGCGAGCCGACTCAGAACGCCGAGACCGCCGCGAGCACGGTCACGAGCAAGACGTTCACGGACCCCCGGGACATCCTGATCAAGCCCGTGGTCTCCGAGAAGAGCTACGCGCTGCTCGATGAGAACAAGTACACGTTCGTCGTGGACCCGCGCGCCAACAAGACCCAGATCAAGCAGGCCGTCGAGGCGGTCTTCTCGGTCAAGGTCAACGGGGTCAACACGATCAACCGGCAGGGCAAGCGCAAGCGCACCCGCACCGGTTTCGGCAAGCGCGCTGACACCAAGCGCGCCATCGTGACCCTCGCCGAGGGCGACCGTATCGACATCTTCGGCGGGCCGGTCTCCTAACGGAGCTGGTTCGTCCGATATCGGACGAGGACTGAGAAATGGGTATCCGCAAGTACAAGCCGACGACCCCGGGCCGTCGTGGCTCCAGCGTCGCCGACTTCGTCGAGATCACGCGGTCCACGCCGGAGAAGTCGCTGGTCCGCCCGCTGCACAGCAAGGGCGGCCGTAACAACGCCGGTCGTGTGACCGTTCGCCACCAGGGCGGTGGCCACAAGCGCGCCTACCGCGTGATCGACTTCCGTCGTCACGACAAGGACGGCGTGCCGGCCAAGGTCGCGCACATCGAGTACGACCCGAACCGCACCGCGCGCATCGCGCTGCTGCACTACGCCGACGGCGAGAAGCGCTACATCATCGCGCCGGCCGGCCTGAAGCAGGGCGACCGCGTCGAGAACGGCCCGGGCGCCGACATCAAGCCCGGCAACAACCTGCCGCTGCGCAACATCCCGGTCGGTACGGTCATCCACGCCATCGAGCTGCGGCCCGGCGGCGGTGCGAAGTTCGCCCGCTCCGCCGGTGCCTCCGTGCAGCTGCTGGCGAGGGAGGGCCGCATGGCCCACCTGCGTATGCCGTCCGGTGAGATCCGCCTGGTCGACGTCCGCTGCCGCGCCACTGTGGGCGAGGTCGGCAACGCCGAGCAGTCGAACATCAACTGGGGCAAGGCCGGCCGTATGCGCTGGAAGGGCGTCCGCCCGACCGTCCGCGGTGTGGTCATGAACCCGATCGACCACCCGCACGGTGGTGGTGAGGGTCGTACCTCCGGTGGTCGCCACCCGGTGTCGCCGTGGGGCAAGAAGGAAGGACGTACTCGCTCGCCGAAGAAGGCCAGCAACAAGTACATCGTCCGCCGCCGCAAGACGAACAAGAAGCGCTAGGAGCGGGTTCAGATGCCGCGCAGTCTCAAGAAGGGGCCCTTCGTCGACGACCACCTGATCAAGAAGGTGGATGTCCAGAACGAAGCCGGCACCAAGAACGTCATCAAGACCTGGTCCCGCCGCTCGATGATCGTCCCGGCCATGCTCGGCCACACGATCGCGGTGCACGACGGCCGCAAGCACGTCCCGGTGTTCGTCACCGAGTCGATGGTCGGCCACAAGCTCGGCGAGTTCGCGCCGACCCGCACCTTCCGCGGCCACGTGAAGGACGACCGCAAGTCGCGTCGTCGCTGATCGGCGGAGTGCGAAGACTATGACTGACACCGAAGGGACAACCATGGAAGCCAGGGCCCAGGCGCGCTACGTGCGTGTCACGCCCATGAAGGCCCGCCGCGTGGTGGACCTTGTCCGTGGCATGAGCGCCACGGAGGCTCAGGCGGTCCTGCGTTTCGCCCCGCAGGCCGCGAGCGTGCCGGTGGGCAAGGTGCTTGACAGCGCCATCGCCAACGCCGCGCACAACTACGACCACACCGACGTCGACAGCCTCTTCATCTCCGAGGCCTACGTCGACGAGGGCCCGACCCTCAAGCGGTTCCGGCCGCGCGCGCAGGGTCGCGCGTACCGGATCCGTAAGCGGACCAGCCACATCACCGTGGTCGTCAGCAGCAAGGAAGGAACCCGGTAATGGGCCAGAAGGTTAACCCGCACGGGTTCCGGCTCGGCATCACCACGGACTTCAAGTCCCGCTGGTACGCCGACAAGCTGTACAAGGACTACATCAAGGAAGACGTCGAGATCCGCCGCCTGCTCACGCAGGGCATGGAGCGGGCCGGCATCTCCAAGGTCGAGATCGAGCGCACCCGCGACCGCGTCCGCGTCGACGTTCACACCGCCCGCCCGGGCATCGTGATCGGCCGCCGCGGTGCGGAGGCGGAGCGGATCCGCGGCCAGCTCGAGAAGCTGACCGGCAAGCAGATCCAGTTCAACATCCTCGAGGTGAAGAACCCGGAGCTGGACGCTCAGCTGGTGGCCCAGGCCGTCGCCGAGCAGCTGTCCTCCCGCGTCTCCTTCCGTCGCGCCATGCGCAAGAGCATGCAGTCGACGATGAAGGCCGGCGCCAAGGGCATCAAGATCCAGTGCGGCGGTCGTCTCGGCGGCGCCGAGATGTCCCGCTCGGAGTTCTACCGCGAGGGCCGTGTGCCCCTGCACACCCTCCGCGCGAACGTCGACTACGGCTTCTTCGAGGCCAAGACCACCTTCGGCCGCATCGGCGTCAAGGTGTGGATCTACAAGGGCGACGTGAAGAACATCGCCGAGGTCCGCGCCGAGAACGCCGCCGCGCGCGCCGGCAACCGCCCGTCGCGTGGTGGCAACGACCGCCCCCGCCGTGGTGGTGGCGGTGGCGAGCGCCGTGGCCGCAAGCCGCAGCAGCAGGCCCAGCAGGCCCAGGCCGAGGCCCCCAAGGCCGAGGCGCCCGCCGCTCCCGCTGCCGCTGACAGCACCGGAACGGAGGCCTGACCGTCATGCTGATCCCGCGCAGGGTCAAGCACCGCAAGCAGCACCACCCGAAGCGGTCGGGTATGGCCAAGGGCGGCACGGAGGTCTCGTTCGGCGAGTACGGCATCCAGGCCGTCACCGCCGCCTACGTGACCAACCGGCAGATCGAGGCCGCTCGTATCGCCATGACCCGCCACATCAAGCGTGGCGGCAAGGTCTGGATCAACATCTACCCGGACCGCCCGCTCACGAAGAAGCCCGCCGAGACCCGCATGGGTTCCGGTAAGGGTTCGCCGGAGTGGTGGATCGCGAACGTCAAGCCCGGTCGGGTGATGTTCGAGCTGTCCTACCCGAACGAGAAGATTGCTCGTGAGGCGCTCACCCGCGCTGCTCACAAGCTTCCGATGAAGTGCCGGATCGTGCGGCGCGAGGCAGGTGAGGCGTGATGGCGGCCGTTACCAAGGCCAACGAGCTGCGTGAGCTCAACGACGAGGAGCTCGTCGTCAAGCTTCGCGAGGCCAAGGAGGAGCTGTTCAAGCTCCGCTTCCAGGCGGCGACCGGACAGCTGGAGAACAACGGCCGGCTCAAGGCCGTCCGCAAGGACATCGCCCGGATCTACACCCTGATGCGCGAGCGCGAGCTGGGCATCGAGACGGTGGAGAGCGCCTGATGAGCGAGACGAATGTGACTGAGAACAGCAACGAGCGCGGTTTCCGCAAGACCCGCGAGGGTCTGGTCGTCAGCGACAAGATGGACAAGACCGTCGTCGTCGCCGTCGAGGACCGCGTCAAGCACGCCCTGTACGGCAAGGTCATCCGCCGTACGAACAAGCTCAAGGCGCACGACGAGCAGAACGCCGCCGGCATCGGCGACCGGGTCCTCATCATGGAGACCCGGCCGCTGTCCGCGACGAAGCGCTGGCGCATCGTCGAGATCCTCGAGAAGGCCAAGTAATTCCTGAAGGCAATCGCCTTCTGGACAGTTCCGCCAGGCTCGGCAGGGGCGCATCCGTGACGGACGCCCCTGCCGGGAACCGGCAGACGATCAGGAGATAGACGTGATCCAGCAGGAGTCGCGACTTCGGGTCGCCGACAACACGGGCGCGAAGGAGATCCTTTGCATCCGTGTTCTCGGTGGCTCGGGTCGCCGCTACGCGGGCATCGGCGATGTCATCGTCGCCACCGTCAAGGACGCGATCCCCGGTGGCAACGTGAAGAAGGGTGACGTCGTCAAGGCCGTCATCGTGCGCACCGTCAAGGAGCGTCGTCGCCCGGACGGCTCGTACATCCGTTTCGACGAGAACGCCGCCGTCATCCTCAAGAACGACGGTGACCCCCGCGGCACCCGTATCTTCGGCCCCGTGGGCCGTGAACTGCGCGAGAAGAAGTTCATGAAGATCATCTCGCTCGCGCCGGAGGTGCTGTGAGCATGAAGATCAAGAAGGGCGACCTGGTCCAGGTCATCACCGGTAAGGACAAGGGCAAGCAGGGCAAGGTCATCGTGGCCTACCCGCGCGAGGACCGCGTCCTGGTCGAGGGTGTCAACCGGGTCAAGAAGCACACCAAGGCCGGCCAGACCGCTCGCGGTTCCAAGACCGGCGGCATCGTGACGACCGAGGCCCCGATCCACGTGAGCAACGTTCAGCTCGTCGTGGAGAAGGACGGCAACAAGGTCGTCACCCGCGTCGGCTACCGCTTCGACGAGGACGGCAACAAGATCCGCGTTGCCAAGCGGACCGGTGAGGACATCTGATGACTGCCACCACTGACACCGCCAGGGCGAACCCCCGTCTCAAGCAGCGCTACCGGGACGAGATCAAGGACAAGATGCGTGAGGAGTTCTCGTACGAGAACGTCATGCAGATCCCTGGTCTCACCAAGATCGTGGTCAACATGGGTGTGGGCGACGCCGCCCGCGACTCCAAGCTGATCGAGGGCGCCATCCGCGACCTCACCACGATCACCGGTCAGAAGCCGGCCGTGACCAAGGCCCGCAAGTCCATCGCGCAGTTCAAGCTGCGTGAGGGTCAGCCGATCGGCGCCCACGTCACCCTCCGCGGTGACCGCATGTGGGAGTTCCTGGACCGGCTGCTCTCCCTCGCTCTGCCGCGCATCCGCGACTTCCGCGGTCTGTCGCCGAAGCAGTTCGACGGTCGGGGCAACTACACCTTCGGTCTCACCGAGCAGGTCATGTTCCACGAGATCGACCAGGACAAGATCGACCGGGTTCGGGGCATGGACATCACCGTGGTCACCACGGCGACCAACGACGACGAGGGCCGCGCCCTGCTGCGTCACCTCGGCTTCCCGTTCAAGGAGAACTGACCATGGCGAAGAAGGCGATGATCGCCAAGGCCGCCCGCAAGCCGAAGTTCGCCGTGCGTGGCTACACGCGCTGCCAGCGTTGCGGTCGTCCGCACTCCGTCTACCGCAAGTTCGGCCTGTGCCGCGTGTGCCTTCGTGAGATGGCCCACCGCGGCGAGCTGCCGGGCGTGACCAAGAGCTCCTGGTAATTCCCTACTTGGGAACCAGCCAGAGCTCTCGGTAAGCATCTGGTCGGTGGGGCCCGATCCGACATGCCTTAGGCTTGTCGGGTTGGGCGCCCGCCGACCGTGACCGCACGCGGGCAGCGCGCCCGCAAGAAGTCGCTTACTACGCCGTAGGTCCCCGCGCCGCACCCGTCCCGCCCCTGAGCGGGGAGAGGGATGGCGCATACAGGAAACCCCGGCGAGAGAGGCCGAAGGCCATCACATGACCATGACCGATCCGATCGCAGACATGCTGACGCGTCTGCGAAACGCGAACTCGGCGTATCACGACGATGTCGTGATGCCGCACAGCAAGATCAAGTCGCACATCGCGGAGATCCTCAAGCAGGAGGGCTACATCACCGGCTGGAAGGTCGAGGACGCCCCCGTGGGCAAGAACCTCGTCCTCGAGCTGAAGTACGGCCCGAACCGCGAGCGCTCGATCGCCGGCATCAAGCGCATCTCGAAGCCGGGTCTGCGGGTCTACGCAAAGTCCACCAACCTGCCCCGTGTGCTGGGCGGCCTGGGCGTGGCGATCATCTCCACGTCGCACGGTCTGCTCACCGGTCAGCAGGCGCAGAAGAAGGGCGTGGGTGGGGAAGTCCTCGCCTACGTCTGGTAACGGAAGGGAACGGAGGAAAAGCCATGTCGCGAATCGGCAAGCTCCCCATCCAGGTTCCCGCCGGTGTGGACGTCACCATCGATGGCCGTACGGTCGCGGTGAAGGGCCCCAAGGGCAACCTTTCGCACGCCGTCGCAGCGCCCATCGAGGTCGCCAAGGGTGAGGACGGCGCTGTCGTCGTCTCGCGCCCGAACGACGAAAGCCGGAACAAGGCCCTGCACGGCCTGTCCCGCACGCTGGTGGCGAACATGATCACTGGCGTGACCCAGGGCTACGTCAAGAAGCTCGAGATCAGCGGTGTCGGTTACCGCGTCCAGGCGAAGGGCTCCAACCTGGAGTTCGCGCTGGGCTACAGCCACCCGATCCTGATCGAGGCGCCCGAGGGCATCTCCTTCAAGGTCGAGTCGCCCACCCGCTTCTCGGTCGAGGGGATCGACAAGCAGAAGGTCGGCGAGGTCGCCGCGAAGATCCGCAAGCTGCGGAAGCCCGACCCGTACAAGGCCAAGGGCATCAAGTACGAGGGCGAAGTCATCCGCCGCAAGGTCGGAAAGGCTGGTAAGTAAGCCATGGCATACGGCGTGAAGATCGCCAAGGGCGACGCGTACAAGCGCGCTGCTGCCAAGCGCCGTCACATCCGCATCCGCAAGAGGATCTCGGGTACCTCCGAGCGTCCGCGGCTGGTCGTGACGCGTTCCAACCGGCACATGGTGGCGCAGGTCATCGACGACATCAAGGGCCACACCGTGGCCTCGGCGTCCTCGATGGACAGCTCCATCCGCGGTGCGGAGGGTGACAAGAGCGCCCTCGCTCAGAAGGTCGGCGCCCTGGTCGCCGAGCGTGCCAAGGCCGCCGGCGTGGAGACTGTTGTCTTCGACCGCGGTGGCAACCAGTACGCCGGGCGCATCGCCGCGCTGGCGGACGCCGCCCGCGAGGCCGGGCTCAAGTTCTGAGCCGGTTCCGTAGCTAGCGGACAGACGAGAGAGGTATTTCCAATGGCTGGACCCCAGCGCCGCGGTGGCGGCGCCGGTGGCGGCGAGCGACGGGACCGTAAGGACCGGCGGGACGGTGGCGCTGCCGCCGAGAAGACCGCGTACGTCGAGCGGGTCGTCGCGATCAACCGCGTCGCCAAGGTTGTGAAGGGTGGTCGCCGCTTCAGCTTCACCGCGCTTGTCGTGGTGGGCGACGGCGATGGCACCGTCGGTGTCGGCTATGGCAAGGCCAAGGAAGTTCCGGCCGCCATCGCCAAGGGTGTCGAGGAGGCCAAGAAGAACTTCTTCAAGGTCCCCCGCATCCAGGGCACCATCCCGCACCCGTTCCAGGGTGAGGACGCGGCCGGTGTCGTGCTGCTCAAGCCGGCTGCTCCCGGTACCGGTGTGATCGCCGGTGGCCCGGTGCGCGCCGTGCTGGAGTGCGCGGGCATCCACGACGTGCTGAGCAAGTCGCTCGGCTCGTCCAACCCGATCAACATCGTGCACGCCACGGTGGCCGCTCTGAAGGGCCTGCAGCGCCCCGAGGAGATCGCCGCCCGTCGTGGCCTGCCGCTCGAGGACGTCGCGCCCGCCGCGCTGCTGCGGGCTCGGGCTGGGGTGAGTGCGTGATGGCGCAGCTCAAGATCACCCAGTCCCGTTCCGTGATCGGTACGAAGCAGAACCACCGTGAGACGCTCCGGACCCTCGGTCTGAAGCGGATCAACGACGTGGTCGTCAAGGAGGACCGCCCCGAGGTCCGCGGCATGGTTCACACCGTGCGGCACCTCGTGACGGTCGAGGAGGTGAACTGAGATGGCTGAAGAGAAGCCGCTCAAGCTCCACAACCTCCGTCCGGCCCCGGGCGCCAAGACCGCCAAGACCCGTGTCGGTCGTGGTGAGGCGTCGAAGGGTAAGACGGCCGGTCGTGGCACCAAGGGCACCAAGGCCCGCTACCAGGTTCCCGAGCGCTTCGAGGGTGGGCAGATGCCGCTGCACATGCGGCTGCCCAAGCTCAAGGGCTTCAAGAACCCGTTCCGCACCGAGTACCAGGTCGTGAACCTGGACAAGCTCGCCTCCCTCTACCCCGAGGGCGGCGAGGTCACGGTGGCCGACCTGGTCGCCAAGGGCGCGGTGCGCAAGAACAGCCTCGTCAAGGTGCTCGGCACCGGCGAGGTCTCCGTGGCGCTGCAGGTGACGGTCGACGCCGTCTCCGGCTCCGCCAAGGAGAAGATCACCGCCGCCGGCGGCAGCGTCACCGAGCTCGTCTGAGCCCATGGCGTAGCAACAACCGGGGATGCCCAGGAACGGGCATCCCCGGTTGGTCGTTCCACGGGCGGGCCTGTCGCCGGTAAGGTGGCTGGCACTGCCCGGTCCCGCGCTCGCGTGTGGCCGGGTCGTGGGGGGACCGATCCACCACTGTCATATCCGTCGTTTTTAGACCGTCACCTCTCGCGTAGGACGCGGAGGCCGCAGGAGGTACCGTGCTCAGCGCGTTCACCCGGGCGTTCAAGACGCCCGACCTGCGCAAGAAGCTGCTGTTCACGCTGGGCATCATCGTGCTCTTCCGGCTCGGATCCCAGATCCCGACCCCCGGCGTCAGCTACGAAGCCGTCCAGATGTGCAAGGACGAGGCGAAGAGCGGCCAGTCGGGTCTGTTCGATCTGGTGAACATGTTCAGTGGTGGCGCACTGATGCAGATCACGATCTTCGCGCTCGGCATCATGCCGTACATCACGGCCAGCATCATCTTGCAGCTCCTCGTCGTGGTGATCCCACGACTCGAGGCGCTGAAGAAGGAGGGTCAGGCCGGCCAGGCGAAGATCACCCAGTACACGCGCTACCTGACCATCGCGCTCGCCGTGCTGCAGGCGACCGGTCTGGTCGCCGCCGCGCGCAGCGGCACTCTCTTCTCCGGCTGTTCCGTCGCCGCCCAGGTGGTGCCGGACGGCTCGATGTTCGTCGTCATCTCCATGGTCATCGTGATGACCTCCGGCACGGCGCTGATCATGTGGCTCGGTGAGCTGATCACCGACCGCGGCATCGGCAACGGCATGTCGATGCTGATGTTCGTCTCCATCGCCGCCGGCTTCCCCGGCGCGCTGTGGGCGATCAAGGTCCAGGGCGACCTGGCCGACGGCTGGATCGAGTTCGGCACCGTGATCGTCTGCGGCCTCGCCATGGTCGGCCTGGTGGTCTTCGTCGAGCAGGCGCAGCGCCGCATTCCGGTCCAGTACGCCAAGCGCATGATCGGCAGGCGTTCATATGGTGGGACGTCGACCTACATTCCGCTGAAGGTCAACCAGGCGGGTGTGATTCCCGTCATCTTCGCCTCGTCGCTGCTCTACATTCCGGCGCTGGTCGTCCAGTTCAGCGACTCCCAGGCGGGCTGGGCGGACTGGGTCCGCAACAACCTGCAGGCGCAGGATGCCCCGCTTTACGTGCTTACGTACTTCCTGCTGATCGTCTTCTTCGCCTTCTTCTACGTGGCCATCTCCTTCAACCCCGAAGAAGTTGCCGACAACATGAAGAAGTATGGTGGGTTCATCCCGGGCATCCGGGCCGGACGCCCCACGGCGGAGTACCTGAGCTACGTGCTGAACCGCATCACGTGGCCCGGAGCCATCTACCTCGGGCTGATCGCCCTGGTGCCCACCGTCGCGCTGATCGCGTTCAACGCGCAGGGTGAATTCCCGTTCGGCGGGACATCCATCCTGATCATCGTCGGTGTTGGACTCGAAACTGTTCGGCAGATCGAGAGCCAGCTCCAGCAGCGCAACTACGAAGGGTTCCTCCGCTGATGCGTATCGTCCTCGTCGGACCGCCGGGCGCGGGCAAGGGCACGCAGGCTGCGCTGCTCGCCCAGACCCTGTCCATCCCACACATCTCCACAGGCGACCTGTTCCGCGCCAACATCAGCCAGGGCACAGAGCTCGGGCAGAAGGCACAGGAGTACATGCGCGCCGGCCAGCTGGTACCCGACGAGGTCACCATCGGCATGGCGAAGGACCGGATGGACCAGGCGGACGCCGAGGGCGGCTTCCTCCTCGACGGATTCCCCCGCAACCTCGCCCAGGCCGAGGCGCTGGACGGGATCCTCAAGGACGAGAAGCTCTCGCTGGACGCCGTCCTCGATCTGGAGGTCGAGGAGGACGAGGTCGTCAAGCGCATCGCCGGCCGGCGCATGTGCCGCAAGGACAGCAGCCACATCTTCCACGTCGAGTACAGCCCCTCCAAGGAGTCGGGTGTCTGCGACGTGTGCGGTGGGGAGCTGTACCAGCGCGAGGACGACCGCGAGGACACGGTCCGCAAGCGGCTCGAGGTCTACCACAGCGAGACCGAGCCGATCATCGACTACTACAAGGCGCAGGGGCTCGTCACGACGCTCTCCGCGCTCGGCGCGGTGGCCGACGTCACCAAGCGGGCGCTCGCGGCCCTCGGCCGCGAGGACGCCGCGGCGTAACGGCGCCTTCGGCGCCTTCCGCGCCGTGTGTTCCGGCGGTACGGCCGCGTTCCCCTTCCCGGGGAACGCGGCCGTCCGTCGTTACCGGCCGGATCGCTCGGCCTCGGAGCTCACCTCTCCGCAGCCCGCACCGGTCGGCGACGGGTGACGGCCAGCACAACGGCGGCCGGCACACCACCTGCCAGGACGTAGTCGAAGAACCGCGTGGCGACGGCGACCCGGACGAGGCGTTCCGGATCCCACGTGAGAAGAACACCGAGGGCCAACAGCCCCGTCGGCACCAGCACCGCGAAGAGGGCGAGCAGTGCGCCGCGCCGCGCCCACCGCCGCCCGGCAGCCACGACGCCACGTGCCATCCGCAGCCCTCCGACGGTCAGGAGCACACCCACGGCGGCCGAGACGGCGGCCGTGGGCGCGAGGGCGGCGTAGCCGGGCGCCACCAGGAGCGCCGCCGCGACGAGGTACCACGCCCCCGCGAGGAGGACCAAAGCGGCGGCCATCGCGTCTCCTTCGCCGAGCACGGGCTTGCAGTGTAGAGCGGCGGGTGCGTGCGGCGGCAGTGCCCGGTGCGGCGGCGTCCGTGACGGCAGCGCCCGTGGTGGGGCGTGCGGTCGGGTCGAGGGCGCCTGTGAGGCGCACCACGCGCCGGTTCGCGGACGCCGCCACTCACGTACGCTGCTGACGTCCAACCGCGACGGGAGCCAGGAAGCCGGTGTGAGTCCGGCACGGTCCCGCCACTGTGACCCGGGTGGCCCGCGTGCGCGTCGAGCGCGCGCCGCGCCCGGGAAGTCAGGAGACTGACCCGTCGCGGACCTTTCCGAGGAGCGCGGACTCCGCAGGAGGAACAACACACGTGAACAACGGCCGACGCGGCATACCGTCCACCAGCCCGCGAGGCGACCGACCCCGCCGGGCGAGCGGCGACCGGCACCGGGCCATCGGCCTGGCCCTCGCCCCTGTCATGGCGGTGGGCCTGCTCACCGCCTGCGGAACGCCGGACCGCGCCGAGTCCGGCAAGCGCGCGGAAGCCGACGGCTTCCCGCTCACCGTCACCAACTGCGGCGTGAAGACCACCTACGAACAGCCGCCCGAGCGCGTGGTCACCATCCACCAGCACCCCGCCGAGCTGATGCTCGCGCTCGGCCTGGAGAAGCGGATGGTCGGCACCGCCTTCCCCGACTCGGCAGTCCTGCCCGAGTACCGCGAGAAGTTCAAGGCGATCCCGGAGCTGTCGAAGAAGGAACCCTCCTTCGAGAACGTGCTGGAGGCCGAGCCCGACCTGGTCTACGGCGGCTACGCCAGCGCCTTCGCCGAGAAGACCGGCCGCTCCCGGGCCGCGTTCGAGAAGGCCGGCATCAACACCCACCTCAACCGCGAGTACTGCGAGGGCGCCAAGAGCGCCACCATGAAGGACGTCCACGCCGAGATCCGCACGCTGGGCGAGATGTTCGGCGTGGCCGACCGGGCCGAGAAGCTCAACGCCGAGCTCCGCGGCAAGGTCGACGCGGTCGCGAAGAAGGTCGAGGACAGGAAGCCCGTCCCGGTCTTCGTCTACGACAGCGGCGACAAGTCCGCCTTCACCGCCGGCGGCCGGGGACTGGGTACCGAGATCATCCGACTCGCCGGTGGGAAGAACATCTTCGCCGACGTCGACGAGGTCTTCGCCGACGTGTCCTGGGAGCAGGTCATCGACCGCAAGCCGGAGGTCATCGCGATCTACCACTACGCGGGCGCGGGCAGCGTCGAGAGCAAGAAGAAGTTCCTGCTCTCCCAGCCGGCGCTCGCCGACGTCCCGGCGATCAGGAACAAGCGCTTTGTGGTCGTCCCGCTGACCGCGACGCTGGTCGGCGTACGGCCCCCGTACGCCGTCGAGGACATGGCAAAGGCGCTGCACCCCGAGCGGTTCGAGTGACCGGGCGAGCGCCACGGACCGGGACCGGGTCCGTGGCGACCGCGCCGCACGACAAGACACCCGACGCCGAGGCCGCCGCCGGTCCGGCGGCGCCGTCCGCCGTGCGGCGGCTGCGCTATCCCGCGCTGCTGCTCCTGCTGGCCGCCGCGCTGCTCGCCTCGATGACGGTGGCGGTGGCGATCGGCTCGGTGTCGGTGCCGCCCGGGCAGGTCTGGGGCATCCTCAGCCACCAGCTCGGACTGCCCTGGCCCGACCCGGACTGGACCCGGGCGCGGGAGACGATCATCGTCGACGTACGCGCGCCCCGCGTGCTGCTCGGCGCGGTTGTCGGCGCCGGCCTCGCGGTCGTCGGCACCGCCATGCAGGCCCTGGTCCGCAACCCGCTCGCCGACCCCTACCTGCTGGGCATCTCGTCCGGCGCCTCGCTGGGCGCGGTCGTGGTCATCGTCACCGGCGCGACCTGGCTGGGCACGATGTCGCTGTCGGCGGCGGCGTTCGCGGGCTCCCTGGCGACGATGTTCCTGGTGTACGGCGCCGCCCGCACCGCCGGTCGCATCACGTCCCTGCGGCTGATCCTCTCCGGTGTCGCGGTCGCCGCCGTGCTGTCGGCGGCGACCCACCTGATCCTGCTCACCAGTGAACGGGGCAACGAGGCCCGCGAGGTGCTCTCCTGGACCCTCGGCGGCCTGGGCGGGGTCGGCTGGTCGGTGCTCTGGCTCCCGGTACTCGTCCTGCTCGCCGCGATCGGCGTCCTGCTGCTCCGGGCCCGCTCGCTCAACCTCCTCCTCGCCGGGGAGGAGACCGCCACCACGATGGGCCTGGACGTCGGGCGCTTCCGGATGCGGATGTTCGTCCTGCTGTCCCTGGTCACGGGTGTGCTGGTGGCGGCCGCCGGCCCGGTCGGCTTTGTCGGGCTGATGATGCCGCACATCATGCGCATGGTCGTGGGCGGCGACCACCGCAGGCTGCTGCCCGCCACCGCGCTCGCCGGAGCGATCTTCCTCGTCTGGGCGGACGTCGCCGCCCGCGTCGTGGCCGCGCCACAGGAGATCCCCGTCGGCGTGCTCACCGCGCTGTGCGGCGGGCCCTTCTTCCTGTGGCTGATGCGCCGCGACGCCCGCCGCGCCGGCGGGGGAGGTGCCCGATGAGCAAGACCTCACCGAAGCCGGCCGCGCGTCAACCCGTACGGGAGGAAAGGGAGATGACCCAACCCGCGGTCGCCGACCCGGTCGCCGCCCCGGTCGACGGCCTGACCGCCGGCGCGCCGGTCGAACTCGACGTGGACGGGGTGTCCGTCACCGCCGGCGCTCACCGCCTCGTCCAGGACGTGTCGCTGCACGCCCGTCCGGGCGAGGTGATCGGCCTTGTCGGCCCCAACGGCAGTGGCAAGTCCTCACTCCTCCGGGCGGTTTACCGCGTACGGAAACCGGCAAGCGGCACAGTCCGCGTCAACGGCGACGACGTCTGGCGGCTCCCGGTCCGGGACGTGGCCCGCGCACTCGCCGCCGTCGTCCAGGAGCCCGCCGCCGACTTCGACCTGACGGTACGCGACGTGGTCGCCATGGGCCGGACCCCGCACAAACGCCTCCTGGACGGCGACAACACACACGACTCCGCACTCGTCCAGCGCGCCCTCCGCGTCACCGACGCGACGGACCTGGTGGACCGCGCCTTCGCCGAACTCTCCGGTGGCGAGCGGCAGCGTGTCCTCATCGCCAGGGCACTCACCCAGCAGCCTCGTCTCCTGGTCCTCGACGAGCCGACCAACCACCTCGACATCCGCCACCAGCTCGACGTGCTCGGCGTCCTGCGCCGCCTCCCGGCGACCTCGCTCGTCGCGCTGCACGACCTCAACCTCGCCGCCTACTTCTGCGACCGGCTGTACGTCCTGCGCTCCGGCACGGTCGCGGCGCACGGCACCCCGGCGGAGGTCCTGACGGAATCCCTGCTCGCCGACGTCTACGGCGTCCGCGCCACGGTGACCGCCCACCCCGAAAC
>NZ_WMLF01000780.1 GCF_014156695.1 Streptomyces durbertensis
GACCACGGCAGGGGGCCGGAAGGCCGTGCCGAGCGCGGATGGCATCCTCTGGCGATGGCCGACATCGGACTGGTGACTCTGGTCGTGCGCGACTACGACGAGGCCGTCGCCTTCTACGTCGACGTGCTCGGCTTCCGGCTGGTGGAGGACACCCGGATCGGTGACGGCAAGCGGTGGGTGGTGGTCGCGCCACCGGGAGCACGGGAGACCGGTGTGCTGCTCGCGCGGGCGGCGACCGACGCGCAGACGGGGCACGTGGGAGACCAGACCGGTGGACGTGTCGGGTGGTTCCTGAACACCGACGCGTTCGAGCGTGACCACGCGCGGATGCGCGCGGCCGGGGTGGTGTTCGAGGAAGAGCCCCGCCGCGAGCCGTACGGCACGGTCGCCGTCTTCCGCGACCTCTACGGCAATCGCTGGGACCTCATCCAACTCAACCGACACCGCGGCGTGTTGGACGGTCCACCCGAGTAGAGCGGGCCCGCGACCGCGGGTGGGGAACGCGTCACCGCGGCCGCGTGGCGTGGGGTGCTCGCGCGTGCCGGCGTATGCGCCGACGCGAGCGTGGTCGTCGGCGTGGACAGCGCGGCGGGCGGGTTCCACCTGGTGCGTGAGGCGGGAGCGCCGGACGGTGCGCCGTCGTCTGTCGTCGCAGGCCCGGCCGCGCCCCGGGCGTGGGCGCGGCCGGGCCACCTCGGGCTGTACCTCGCGCCGGAGGTGGGCGCCGCGGGTGCGCCTCGCGCTGGTGGTGGCGGAAGGGGAGCGGTGAGAGGTGCGGGCGCTGCGCGCCGGGAGTGCGTGACGAAGCCCGGAAGCTGTCAGTCCAGCAGGGCGTAGAGGGTGGTGGCGGTGGCGGAGGGGTTCTGGGCGCCGTCGGCGGTCATGGTGACGTCGGTGAAGGCCATGCGGCGGCCGAGTTTGTTGACGGCGGCGGTCACCAGGACGTCCGTGTCGCGCAGGGCGCGCTGGAAGGACGTGGACTGCTGGACGGTGGTCATGGGGCCGTAGGCCCCCCGCGCGGCGGAGACGGCGATGACGGTCGCGGTGTCGGCGGCGGCCATCAGGGCCTGGCCGGAGAGTCCGCCGCCGTCGCGGGCGAGGCGGTCGGACCAGGGGAGGCGGAGGACGGCGCGGCGTGCGTCGAGTTCGACGACGGTGAGGCCGAGGTCGACGACCCAGGGGGCGAACTGCTCGGTGAGGAGGCGGTTCGCATCGGTGAGGGAGAGGGTGAGGGGCACTCTCGGATTGTGGGT
>NZ_WMLF01000781.1 GCF_014156695.1 Streptomyces durbertensis
CCCCCACCCCCACGCCGAGCGGGACCGCGGACCCGAAGGACCCCGACGAGCCGGACGAGCCGGCCGACCCCTGCGCCGACCCCGACGAGGAGGAGGACGGCGAGCGGACGGACGGCGGCCGCGCCGGCGACTCGGGCCGCACCGGCGGCGGGGACGACAACCGGGAGTCGACCGCCGGCACCCGGGCGGGCTTCCTGCGCCGCGACTGACCCGCGCCGCGACTGACCCGCCGCGCCGCGGTCACGCCCGCCGCGGTCCCCGCCCCGCGCGGCGCCCGCCGCCGGTACTACCGGCGCGGCTTGGCGCGGCGGGTGGGCTCGGCCGTCGTCGGGTCCTCGGGCCACGGGTGCCGCGGATAGCGGCCGCGCAGCTCCGCCCGCACCGACCGGTACCCGTGCCGCCAGAACGACTCCAGGTCGGAGGTCACCGCCGCCGGCCGTCCGGCGGGCGACACCAGATGCAGCACCAGCGGCACCCGCCCGTCGGCGATCGTCGGGGTGCTCGTCGCGCCGAAGAGCTCCTGGAGTCTGACGGCCAGCACCGGACGGCCGCCCTCCGCCACCGGCTGGTAGTCGACCCGGACCCGTGACCCGGACGGCACCTCCACCCGTTCCGGCGCCAACTCGTCCAACCGGCTCGCGGTGCCGTCCGCCCACGGCAGCAGACCGGTCAGCAGGGCGTGGGTGTCGACGGCGGCGAGCGAGCCGCCGTCCAGGTGCTCGGCGACGACGTCCAGCAGGGCCGCGTCGGACACGTCCGGCCAGGGCGCGCCGAGTTCGCGGTGCAGGAAGTCCATCCGGCGGCGCAGTGACACGGCCCGCTCCGACCAGCGCAGCAGCCCCACACCCTCCGCACGCAGCGCGGCCAGCAGTGCCTCCCTGACCCGTTCGGGTTCCGGCTCGGCCAGCGGCCGGGCGCTCAGCTCCACCGCGCCCAGCACGTCGACCTCGCGGGCGACGACCTCCCGCCGGTCGCTGTCGAAGGCCACCCGCGACTCGCGGCGGCGCAGCGCACCGGCCGCGTGCGCCGCGGTCTCCTCGTCGATCTCGGCGGCCAGGCTGACCCGGGCACTGGCCGCGCCCGCCGGCCGGTCCGCCGCCGCGACCGCCAGCCAGCGCGCCCCACCGGCCGCGTGTTCGGCGCGTGTGCCCGACACCATCAGATAGCTGTCCCGGCCGCGCAGCGCGGCGACCCGCTCGGGATGGGCGAGCGCCACCACCAGCCCCACGGCCGTCTCCTCCGGCAGACCA
>NZ_WMLF01000782.1 GCF_014156695.1 Streptomyces durbertensis
CCCGAGGACACCCCCTCCAAGGGCGCCGACCCCGACGGCGACACGCCGGAGAACCCGGACGAGGAGCCGACGCCCGGCGACAAGGAGGCGGACGGAACGGCCCCGGGCGGCGACGACGGCAAGCCCGGGGCCAGCAGGCCGCAGGGTGCCGCCACCCCGGCCACCGCCTCCCCCACGGCGTCCGACCCGGCCACCTCGCCCACCGCGCCCGACCCGGCCGCCTCGTCCGCCGACCCCGCGCTCGCGCCGCGCCCTCTGCCGGGCATCGGCGACGCCGCCTACCTCAACGACCGACTCGTGACCGCCGACGCGGGCCTGCACCGGGACATCACCGTCGTCTTCCGCGCCGGGAACGTCCTCGTGACCGTCGAGTACAACGAGTGGTCCAACGACAAGCGCCGCATCCCGGGCAGCGAGGAACTACAGGAGAAGGCCCAGAAGCTCGCCAAGCAGCTCGCCGCGCGCCTCGACAGCTGACCCGACCGAAAGCGAAGAACCAGTGAACGACTCCACCCACACCGCCCACCGGGACTCCACCGCCACCCCGGCCCGCCCGGCCCACGACGTGCGCCGCCGGACGCCTCTGCGGGCGTTGGCCGCGCTCGCCGTGCCGGTGGTGTTCGTCGCCGCGTGCTCCGGCTCCGACGACCCGAAGGAGGGCGCGCCGGACGACAAGGCCGCCGGCGCGTCCGCCAGTCCGTCGGTCGAGCCCAAGCCGGAACCGGTCACCCACTCGTCGCTGCCCAAGCCGTGTGACACGCTCGCCGAGAAGACGGTCAAGGACGTCGTCCCGGGCGCCGAGTCCGGCAAGGTCCTGAACTCCGAGGACCAGGACAGCTACGGCACCTGCCTGTGGACGGGCCTGGACGAGTACGACTACCGCGCGCTGTCCGTGGCGCTGCGCCGCTTCGAATCCGACATCACGCTGGGCAGCGGCGGCAAGCGCGCCGCCGAACACGCCGAGAAGCAGCGCGACGCGGTCGCCGCGAACGAGGACAACAAGAACGTCGAGGAGTCCGAGCTGGCCGGCGTCGGCGACTCCGCCACCGGCATCGCCTACGAGACGAAGAAGAAGGACGGCAAGAAGTCCGAGGACTACCGGGAACACCGGGTCGTCGTCGTCAGCGACAACGTCGTGATCACCGTCGACTACTCCGGCGCCGGCTTCGAGGACGCCAAGACGCCCAGCGCCGACACGATCCGCGAAGGCGCCGAGAAGGCCGCCAAGGAAGCCCTCGCCGCCCTGAAG
>NZ_WMLF01000783.1 GCF_014156695.1 Streptomyces durbertensis
AGCTCACCCGCCCCGGAACCGTCCAGCACCAGCACCTCGCCCCGCTCCAACGCCTGCAACGCCACCGAACGCAGCAACGTCGTCGTCCCCGAGCCCGGCTGGCCCAGCGCCAGCAGATGCGGCTCCGTCGACCGCGGCCCCGTCCGCCACACCACCGGCGGCACGTCCCGGCACTCCTCACCCACACCGACCGGAAGCGTCCGCTGCACCGACTCGGGATCGGTGAACCCCAGCACCACCTCACCCGGAGCCGCCACGAACCGCTGCGCGCACACCCCCGCCGGCAGCGCCCCGAGCACCGAGAGCCGCAGCCGGTTCGCCTCCTGGTCCCACGCGAAGTGGTACTCCCGATCCCGGCCGGCCTTCGCCCCCAACACCTGCTGCACGCGACGCCGCGCCTGCGGGTCACCGTCCGCGAAGTACGGCGGATACCGCAGCTCCAGCGACTCCAACCGCCCGTCCTCGCCGAACCCGTGCGCGACGAAGGCCCGCTCCCACGAGCCGTCCGGCGCGTACAGCGGCTCCGGATGGGGGTCGTCCTCCGCACAGAAACGCGGCGCCAGCGCGTCGTAGAGCGCCTGCAGCCGAGCCGCCTCCTCCTCGGTCGGCCCGGCCTCCTCCTCGTCCTCCGCCGCGGCGCGCTCCCGCCCCAGCACGGCCGCCACCGCCATCACCGCTGCCGTCGCCAACCAGGGCCCGTACGGCACGATCCACACGAGCAACGCCACCGCCACCGCCAGGAACGCCGCCGGACCGCGACGGTCCTGCGGGGCGCCCTCCCACCAGCCGCGCGCGAGCGCCGCCAACCGCCGCAGGCCCCGGCCCACGACGATCAGCGGATGCAACGCGTCGAGTGCCCCCTCCACGACGCTGGTGGCCACCCGGCCGCCCCCACTCTCCCGGACACTCAGCGGCCACGGCATCGAGCCGACCTCCCGACGATCAGAGAGCCAGACCGCTCAGCAGGTTGGCGACCGTGTTGCTCCCCGCGTGGATGCCCGCGGCGAGCGCGGAGTCGGCCAGATAGAAGCCGAACAGCGCGCACACGGCGGCATGGGAGAGCTTCATGCCGTCCTTGCGGAAGAAGAGGAAGGCGATGACACCGAGCAGCAGAACTCCGGAAACCGACAGAATCACGCGAATCTCCCATGGGGACAAAACGGGCGGACGCTGGTCTCAGCTTCACAGAACCCGCCGCCCGCCGTCCGGCGGCATACGGGTGAATCCGCACGCCGCCCGGCAGATTCC
>NZ_WMLF01000784.1 GCF_014156695.1 Streptomyces durbertensis
GTGGATGAGGGTGAGGCCTTCGTGGTCCTTGGGGTGCCACGCGTGCTCGTTGGTCTCGAAGGCGAAGCCCTGTTCGGTGTTGGTCTGGTAGGCGAGGAGTGCTCTGCCGTTGCCGGAGTAGGTCTTGACCTCCGCCCACAGCACCTCGCGGACGCGGGTGGTCGCCGCGCCGAGGAAGACGCCGGGTGAGATCTCCAGGAGCCATCTCGTGAGGAAGCCGCGCAGTCCGGCCGGGCAGTTGGTGAGGATGATGACGATCACCAGATGGGCTCGTCTCCGTAGTTGACGCCGCCGGCGATACGGCGGTCGCCGTCTGTCTGGAGCGTGACCTGGTCGTTCCCGAGGTTGCCGGACTCCGTGGCGTGCGTGCCGTCGTGGTTCAGCAGGGTGTGGATGTCGCGGACGCAGCGGTCCAGGAGGCGCGTCTGGTTGATGCGGTCGCGGAGGGCTCGGCGGGTGCGGGAGGCGACGTCGATGTCACCATCGGCGGCGGCGTCGAAGGCCGCTGGGATGCCGACCTCCACCTTGTAGAGGTCGGCGATGTCGTAGACGAAGCTGCGTTCGTGGCCGGAGTGGACGAAGCCGAGGGCGGGTGAGCAGCCGAGGGCGGCGATGACGGCGTGGGCGACGCCGTACATGCACTGGGCGGCGGCGGTGATGCCCTGGTTGGGGGCATCCGCGGACAGGAAGTCGTCACGGTTGTACTCGCGGCGCTTCCAGGGGACGCCGGTCCGCGCGGACTCGCGCCGGTAGCAGTCCTTCAGTCGACGGCCTTCGGCCATGAGGAGGTCCTGCCGGCTGCGGCCGTCGACGTCGTCGCCGGGGAAGCGCATCCGGTACATGGATCTTGCCACCTCAAGCCGGGTGCGGCGGTTCGCCCAGGCCTCGGCCTGGCGTTCCGCGAGGCCGGACGAGCGGGAGAGCGCACGACCGGCCGCGTAGTAGCGGACACCGAGTTCACCGACCCAGACCACGCTCGCACCGCACTCCCCCAGCACGGCCATCGCCTGGTGGGTCACGCGTGTCCCGGGGCCGAGCAGCAGCGCGCCGATGCTGGCGGACGGGATGTGGGTGACGCCGTCCGCGTCGGTCGCGGTGATCGCGTTGTCGTCCCGGTGGACCGTGCAGCGTTCGAGGTAGACGAACGACAACCGGTCTGCGACACGGGTGAGTTCGTGCGGGGAGGAGGCGCCGCGGCGGCTGACCGTGCTCATGTGGTGGGTCCCGGTGGGCGCGGTGGTGGGGG
>NZ_WMLF01000785.1 GCF_014156695.1 Streptomyces durbertensis
GGGCGGTGCAGCCAGTAGGCGCCCCAGCCGACGCCCACCACGTCGATGTTGTTCAGCAGCAGGCGGTTGACCTTCACCGTGGGGATGTCGCCGCCGGTGAAGCCGATCACGAGGAGTCGGCCCTCGGGGGCCAGGCAGCGCAGGGAGTCGGTGAAGCGGTCGCCGCCGACCGGGTCGACAACAACGTCGACGCCCCGGCCGCCGGTCAGTTCGGTGACGGCGGCGCGGAAGCCGTCCGCCGGGACCGTGTGGTGGGCGCCGGCCGCGCGGGCGACGTCGGCCCGCTTCTCGTCGGAGACCACGCCGATCACCCGGGCGCCCAGGGCGCGGGCGAGTTGGACGGCGGCGGTGCCGACGCCGCCCGCGGCGCCCTGCACCAGTACCGTCTCGCCCTCGCGGAGGCGGCCCCGGCGGGTGAGGGCGAAGTGGGTGGTGAGGTAGTTCATCGGCACGCCGGCGCCGACCTCGAACGACACCTCGTCGGGCAGCGGGAAGACCACGGCGGGGTCGGCGGCGACCCGTTCGGCGAAGCCGCCGAAGGCGGGGAAGGCGGCGACCCGGTCGCCGGGCCGCAGGTCGCAGCCGTCGGGGGCGCTGAGCACCGTGCCGGCCACCTCGGCGCCGGGGGTGAACGGCGGCTCCGGCTTGAGCTGGTACTCGCCCCGGCTGAGCAGCACGTCCGGGTAGCAGACGCCGGCGGCGCGGACCTCGACGAGGACCTGGCCGGGGGCCGGGACGGGGTCGGGGACGTCCGCGACCTCGACGGCCTCGGGTCCGTCGAGTGTGGTCACCTGTACTGCGCGCATGAACGGTTCCTTCCTTGTCGCCGGTCCTGTCGCCGGAGCGCCGGAGGTGCGTGGTGTCAGCGGGTGGTGCGGAGGGCGCGTTCGGCGCCGCTGAAGTGGGCGTGGTCGTTGAAGGCGACGAGGCTGGCGCCGGAGCGGCCGAGTGCCACCGTGGTCAGCCCGCAGTTGACCGTCACCCGGTTGAGGGCGACGATCCCGGCCGGTCCGGCGTCGAGCAGGTGGCCGCAGAGCGCGGCGAGGACGCCGCCGGAGGTGACCACAACGGCGTCCCGTCCAGGGTCGAGGCGGGCGGTCAGTTCCCGGAAGGCGGCGCGCACCCGTTCGGTGAAGTGCCGCCAGCCGTCGTCCGCGTCCTCCTCGATCCAGGCGGTGAGGGCCTGGTCGAGCAGCGTCTGCACCTCGTCGGAGGTGGGCGGCAGGTCGCTGGTGGAGGTGGGCG
>NZ_WMLF01000786.1 GCF_014156695.1 Streptomyces durbertensis
TCCTCGTCCCCACCACCACCCGCACCCGCGAGCAGTACCAGCGCGTCCGGCTCCCGATCCCCACCGCCGCCTACGCGATCTGCGCCAACGGCGGCCACCTCCTCGTCGACGGCCGCACCGACGAGGACTGGCACGCCGCCGTCCGCGCCCGCCTCACCGACGAGTGCGCGCCCCTCGCCGAGATCCGCGCCCACCTGCGCGCCACCGCCGACCCGGCCTGGCTGCTCAAGGAACGCGTCGCCGAGGAACTGTTCGCCTACCTCGTCGTCGACCGGGCACAGCTCCCTCCCACCTGGGTGAAGGAACTCACCGAGTGGGCCGAGCCGCGCGGCTGGACCGTCAGCCTCCAGGGCCGCAAGATCTACGCCGTGCCCCGGCCGCTCACCAAGAGCGCCGCCATGGCCGAGGTCGCCCGCCGCACCGGCGCCCGCACCACCCTCGCCGCCGGCGACTCACTGCTCGACGCCGACCTGCTGCTCGCCGCCGACCACGCCTGGCGGCCCGGCCACGGCGAACTGGCCGAGACCGGCTGGCAGGCCCCGCACGTCACTGCTGTGGCCGCCGCGGGCGTCGTCGCGGGAGAGAGGATTTTGGCGGAAGCTCTTCGAGCCGCCGCTGCCTGAGCGACCGCCGCCGGGCCTCCTTGTCCGCCTCACCCGGGTGCCGGGCCTGCCAGTACGGATTGTCGTACGGCAGCCGCCCGGCCACCCGCCCGTACATCCCGAAGAACGCCAGCAGCAGGCCGACGACAAAGCTGAAGACGACGTTCTGGATGCGGAAGTTGAGGAAGTTCCAGTCGGTCTCCAGCAACGCCAGGTTCACAAAGCCGCTCAGCAGGAACGCGACGCCGAGGACGACGTTCACGTTCGAGGCGAAGTTCCCGCCGCGCATCGCGCTGAGGAACAGCACCCCACCCACACCGACGGACAGCACGCTCAGCGCGCCGTTGGTGCTCAACCCGGCGATCGTCGTGTCACCCGTGCTGAAGAACCCCACCCGGTCGATCAGCCCGAGTACCCCGAACGCGGCCAGCACCACCCCCATCAACCCGGCGCCGAAGCGGTACAGCCTGCTGAGCGGGTGACCGGCCGGCAGATGGGTCTCCAGCTCCGCGTTCACCCGGTGGAACGTGTGCGAGAGCGTGTGGGAAGCAGCCATGGTCGGCCTCCTCGCGTCGGAGACGGTCGACCTCCAGCATCCGCCCCCACGCCGCCGCCCTCAACCCGGGCAGCCTCCAGG
>NZ_WMLF01000787.1 GCF_014156695.1 Streptomyces durbertensis
GGTGAGCAGCGGGCGCGGGGGACGGCGGGGTTCCTGCTGGAGATGGGCGTGTTGAAGCGTGCCAAGCGGTCCGGGTGGTGGGTCGCGGGGGTGAAGGACCCGGAGACGATCGCCGAGCACTCGTTCCGGGTGGGGTTGATCGCTTCCGTTCTGGCGATGATGGAGGGTGCGGATCCGGCGAGGGCCGCGCTGCTCGGTCTGTGGCATGACACGCAGGAGACGCGGGTGGGCGACATCCCGCACATCGGGCGGCGGTATCTGGATGCCGCGAAGAACGAGACGGTTACCGCGGACCAGCTCTCGGCCGCTCATCCGGCGGTGCGCGCGGGCGGGCAGCGCATCGTGGAGGAGTACGAGAACGGGGACTCCCCCGAGGTGGTCTGCGCGCGGGACGCGGACAGGTTGGAGTGCCTGGTTCAGGCGGTCGAGTACCGGGAGCAGGGCTACGCGAACGTCCAGGAGTGGATCGACAGCAGCCTGGCCGGGCTGCGAACGGCCTCGGCGAAGGCGCTTGCGGACGCCGCGCTGAACATGTCGTCCGTGGAGTGGCAACGGACGTATCTCCGGTAGCCGGGCCCACCGGGACCGGGCAGGGTGGGAGGTATGGCGGTGGAGGTTCGGGCGGCTTCGGAGTTCGGGGATGTTGCTGCTGTGCTCGGGCCGAAGAGGCCCGATGCGAACGTGTGCTGGTGTCTGAGTTACCGCATTCCGTCGAAGCTCAACAACGAGCTGCGGGGGCCGGCGCGCGGTGAGTACGTGGCGGAGCTGTGCCGGGCGGAACGCGCACCGGGGGTACTCGCGTACGAAGAAGACGTGCCGGTGGGGTGGGCGGCCGTCGCGCCCCGCTCGGAGACGTCCTTCGCGCGCAGTCGCACGATCCCGCACGTGGACGACCTGCCGGTGTGGTCGCTGTGGTGTGTGCGGGTGCGCCCGGGGCACAGGGGGAAGGGCGTCACGCATGCGCTGATCGCGGGGGCGGTCGACTTCGCGCGGGCGCACGGCGCCCCGGTCGTGGAGGCGTATCCGATCGACAGTGGTGGGGACCGAATCGACCAGACGATGGCGTACGCCGGGATCCGGCGGAACTTCGAGCGGGCGGGGTTCACGCATGCCGCCGACACCACGTCCGTGCTGACCGGGCATGCCCGGGTGCTGATGCGGCTTGACCTGCGTTGACGTGTCGGTCTCACCTTCCGCGACCACGATCGGGTGAAGCGGGGGCGGGCGAGGGG
>NZ_WMLF01000788.1 GCF_014156695.1 Streptomyces durbertensis
CCTCCGCGGAGGGGCGCCCGCCCTTGTCGTGTGCCGCCGGACCTGTGCGCGGGGCCCGGTCAGCCCTGCCAGCTGTGCGGGGCGCGGAAGCCGGGGGTGCGCTCGAGACGGCGCCAGCCGGCGGTGCCGCTGCGCGGTCGGGCGCTCTCGGCGTGCTGGGAGCCGGCGGCCCGGGCCAGCAGCAGAGCGGTCACGGCGGCCAGCTCCTCGTCGCTGGCGGTACCCCTCTCCACGCGGACCAGGCTGGTGGCGTCGGTCATGCTCATGAAGGTCTCCTCGGTCTGAGGTCCGGGCTTGGCGTCGGGGCGGCCGGCGAGGCTGTGTTCCCGCAGGCCGCGCGGGTCACTGCGGCGGGTTGCCGTGCTTGCGGGACGGAAGGTCGGCGTGCTTGCTGCGCAGCATCGCCAGCGAGCGGACGAGCACCTCACGTGTCTCGGCCGGGTCGATGACGTCGTCCACCAGGCCGCGTTCGGCCGCGTAGTACGGGTGCATCAGCTCGGCCTTGTACTCCTTGACCATGCGGACGCGCATGGCCTCCGGGTCGTCGGCGGCGGCGATCTGCCGGCGGAAGATGACGTTCGCCGCGCCCTCGGCGCCCATCACCGCGATCTCGTTCGTCGGCCACGCGTAGGTGAGGTCCGCGCCGATGGACTGGCTGTCCATCACGATGTAGGCGCCGCCGTAGGCCTTGCGCAGCACGACGGAGATGCGGGGCACGGTGGCGTTGCAGTAGGCGTAGAGCAGCTTGGCACCGTGCCGGATGATGCCGCCGTGCTCCTGGTCCACGCCCGGCAGGAAGCCCGGCACGTCCAGCAGCGTCAGGATCGGGATGTTGAAGGCGTCGCACATCTGGACGAAGCGGGCCGCCTTCTCCGAGGCGTGGATGTCCAGCACACCGGCGAGGGACTGCGGCTGGTTCGCCACGATGCCGACCACCTGGCCGTCCATCCGGGCGAGCGCGCAGACGATGTTGGTCGCCCAGCGCTCGTGGATCTCCAGGTACTCGCCGTCGTCGACGAGTTCCTCGATGACCTTGTGCATGTCGTACGGGCGGTTGCCGTCGGCCGGCACGAGGTCGAGCAGCGTGTCGGCACGGCGGTCGGCCGGGTCGGCGGACTCGACGACGGGCGGGTTCTCCCGGTTGTTCTGCGGGAGCATCGAGAGCAGGAAGCGGACCTCCTCCAGGCACGACTCCTCGTCGTCGTACGCGAAGTGCGCCACAC
>NZ_WMLF01000789.1 GCF_014156695.1 Streptomyces durbertensis
CCCCTGCCTCAGGGGTGGTGGGTGGCCGCGCGTCCGGTGGTGATCGATCGTCAGCGGGTGTGCGGCTGGACTGATGTTAGAACTCTTCCCGCGGCAGGTGACAGGGTGTTGTCGAAATTGCTCACCCCGGTGAACTCCGTACGCGGGCCGGCACGACCGTCGCCCCACCGTCCGCCACGATCGCGTGCTTCACCGTGCGGCAGGTTCTCCGGCATTCTCCGGCCTTCCCCGGCTGTCTCCGGCTTTCGGGCCGCACGACCACCCACCGTACGCCTGCCCGCTCCGCGAGCGCGTCAAGCGGCGGGCACGGGATTCTGTGGTTCCGTCACCAGGGGGAGTTGTGCGATGAGTAGTTTTCCGGCCATCGTGACGCCGCCGTCCATGGCGATCGCCAGCCGGTCGGCGTAGACGTAGGGCCCGCTGACCTGGGCGCCGTCCTCCCCGTCGCGGTCCGCCTCCTCGCCGGCGACCTCGCCGAGCAGGTAGGGGATGGGGCTGTGGCCGTGGACGACACGGTCGCCGCCGAAGGTGTCGAGGAGTTCGCGGGCGGTCTGCGGGCCCGCCTCGTCGCGGAACGCGAAGCGCTTGGTGAACTTGCGGAACAGGTCCCAGGTGACGTCGGCGTCGCGCTCGTCGAGCGCGGCGGTGATGGCGTCGTTGACCGCCTCGATGGTGTCGCCGTACTCCAGGTAGGCGGCGCAGTCGGAGTGCAGCAGCAGGTGGCCGTCCTCGACGGCCATCGCGTCGAGCCGGGACATCCAGCGGACGTGGTGCTCCTGGAGGCGTTCCATGTCGCCCCGCTGCCCGCCGTTGAGCAGCCAGGCGGCCTGGAAGGAGGCCGTGCCGGCGCCCGAGTTCACCGGGGTGTCGCCGAAGCGCTGGGCGCCGAGGAGCAGCAGCTCGTGGTTGCCGAGCAGGGCCTTGCAGTAGCCGCCGGCGGCGGCGGCCTCGGCGGAGAGCTGCATGACGAGGTCGATGACGCCGATGCCGTCCGGGCCCCGGTCGGTGAAGTCGCCGAGGAACCACAGGCGGCTGCTGCCGGCGGCCCAGTGCCCGGCCTGGTCGACGAGGCCCGCCTCGAACAGGGCGGCGCGCAGCTCGTCGAGGTAGCCGTGCACGTCGCCGACGACGTAGAGCGGGCCGGGCGCGGCGGGCTCGCCGGCGGCGGGCGCCGGCGCGGGCGCGGGGGTGTCCACCAGGGTGGGGGCTGTCTCTTATA
>NZ_WMLF01000079.1 GCF_014156695.1 Streptomyces durbertensis
CCGTGGTGGTGTCGCCGGCGAGCACGCTCAGGGCGTCGGCGGCGTCGGTGTCGTTCACCCCCTCGATGATCATGCCGATGAGGGTGGGGGCGGCTTCCGGGACGCCGTGGGCGCCGAGCGCCAGTGCCGCGTGGCGGCGGACGACGGTGTCGGGGTGGGTGAGGGCGTCGCGCAGTGGCGCGGTGGCCGCGGCGCCGGGGAGTTCGGCGAGGGCTTGGACGGCGCGGCCCCGCACAGCGGCGTCGGGTGAGTCGAGGGCACGGGCCAGGAGTGGGACCGGGGCGGGGTCGGCGGAGCGGGCGAGCGCCCATCGGAGGGCACCGGCGACGTTGGTGTCGGTCTCGCTCAGTGCGGCCTCGACCAGGGCCTCCACCGGTACCGGGACCTCGTCGGTGGCGGCGAGCGCCGCGCGTTGGCGCACGTCGGGGCTGTTCGAGCCGAGCGCGCGCAGGAGCGCGACGACCTGGAGGACGTCCTCCCAGCCGGCGGGGTCCACGGCGTTGATCCGGCGCAGCCGGGTGAGCAGTTCGGTTTCGGCGGCGATGCGTGCGCGGGTCCGGCGGATGAGGTCGTCGACGAGCGCGGAGGGTGTGGAGGCGGGGTCGTCGAGGGCGCGTCCGATCTCCCGGAGGGAGAGGCCGAGGGAGCGTAGGCTCTCGATCTGGAAGATCCGCTGGACGTCCTCGGCGGCGTACTCGCGGTAACCCGAGCCGGTCCGGCCCGAGGGCCGGACGAGGCCGAGGGACTCGTAGTGGCGGAGCATGCGGGCGCTGACCCCCGAGCGCCGCGCCACCTCACCGATCAGCACGCTTCATCGTCCCACCTCGCCCGCCCCACCGAGGGCGACGACCCGTTTGGCCTCCTCGATCAGGAAGGCGAATCCGGCGTCCGGGTCGTACAGCAGCCGTTCGGTGGCGAGGGCGTGTGCGCGGACGTGCGGCTCGGGGGCGGTGGCGGCGGCTCGCAGGATCGGCGTGATGACCGCGCCGAGCGCGGTCAGCGCGCGGCTGAGGCTGCGCTGCGTCTCCGGGCCGCCGCGTCCGAGCTGGGCGGCCAGGGCTCCCGCCAGTGCGGGCTCCTCTCCTTCGGGCACCAGCACGACGGCGGCCCGCCAGGCACTCCGCGCCACCTCGTCGTCGGTGTCGGACAAGAGCGCGGAGGTGATCGCCGGCCAGGCCCGCCGGTCGCCGATCTTGGAGAGGGTGTGCAGCGCCTGGCTGCGCGCCTGCGTGCGCTCCGAGCGGGTTTCGCGGAGGAGGGCGGGCAGGGTCGCCGACACCGGGTGGCGGGTGAGTGCCCAGGTCAGCATGTCGCGGACGAAGAACTCGGGTTCGGTCGCGGAGCGTTCGACGAGTGGGCCGACAAAGCGCGGGTCGGGTGTCGTGCCGGCCGCCAGCGCGGCGCGCAGCCGTACGGACGCACGGCCGTCCTCCAGTCGTCGCAGTGTTTCCGCGGTCTGTTCTGTGCCGGCCTGTCCTGTGATCGTCATCGTGACCACCTCCTGGGGACGCAGTGAAGGGCTTGCCACCGTGTCAAGGTCAAGAACAGGCGCCCGAGTGGGCGGGGGCGCGGTGCGTCCCGGGTGCCGAGGAGGGCCGTTGACGGTAGAACGAAGGGGTGGGAGACGAGCACACCCCGAGAGAGGCGGCGCCGGGGGACGACAACACGAGCCCGGCGATCGACTACCGGGCGCTGTTCGAGGCCTCCCCCAGCCCGTCCCTCGTCCTGGGGCCGGATCTGGTGATCGTCGACGCCAACGAGGCGTACCGCCGGGCGACCGATCGGACGCGGGAGGACCTGGTCGGGCAGTACGTCTTCGACGCCTTCCCCGACAACCCGGCGGATCCCGAGGCCGACGGGGTCCGCAATCTGCACGCCTCGCTGCATCGGGTGCTGCGGGCGAAGGAGCCGGACACGATGGCGGTGCAGAAGTACGACATCCCGGTGCCGCACGAGCCGGGCGTGTTCGAGGAGCGCTGGTGGTCCCCGATCAACACCCCGGTGCTCGGGGCCGACGGGCACGTGGCCTGGATCATCCACCGGGTGGAGGACGTGAGCGCGTTTGTGCGCTCCCATCCCCGCCCGCGGGGCGGGGCCAACCGCGACGAGCCGGGACTGGAGGCGGTCAGGGCCGAGTTGTACGAGCGGGCGCGTGAGCTGCAGGTGCTGAACGACGAGCTGCGCCAGGCACACGCCCGGGAGCGTCAGATCGCCGTCACCCTCCAGGAGGCCATGCTCCAGACCCCGCATCTGCGCCGGCATCCGGACATCGCCGTGCGCTACCTGCCCGCCGTCGAGTCGCTGAACGTGTGCGGTGACTGGTACGACGTGGTCGACCTGGCGGGTGGGGGCTTCGCCGTCGCGGTCGGCGACGTGGTCGGGCACGGCCTGGAGGCGGCGGCGGTCATGGGGATGCTGCGCAGTGTGCTGTCCACCGCGGTGCGGGCGGCGGAGGCCCCGGCGGGCGCCCTGGACATCCTCGGCCTGTACGCGCGGGACGTGGAGGGCGCGCAGACCACCACCGTGTTCCAGGCCGTCGTGGACGCCCGCGAGCGGCGTCTCACCTACAGCAGCGCCGGCCACCCGCCGCCCGTCCTGCTCCACCGGGACGGCACCTGCGACCTGCTCGACCAGGCCACCGACCCGCCGCTGGGCGCGCGCCTGGACAACACGCCGCGCCCGGAGGCGACCGTGCCGTACGTCCACGGCGACGTCCTCGTGTTGTACACCGACGGCCTGGTCGAGCGGCGGGGCGAGGACATCGACGTGGGCCTGCGGCGCCTCACCGACGCGCTCGCCCGCTACTCCCGGCACAGCCCCGAGCGTCTCGCCGACGCGGTGCTGGCGCGCCTCGGCCTCAGCAGCGGCGCCCGGGACGACATCGCGCTGGTCGTCCTCCGCCTCTGACGCGGCACGCGGGACGGCCGACTCAGGTGTCCGGCCGGTCGGCCGGACCGGCGGCGGCCTCCAGGCGGTGGACGGCGCTGTGCTGGTCGAGGCCGGTGGCGCGCAGCACGTCGACGGCCGCGGAGCGCAGCTGTCCGACGAGGACGCTCGCGGTGAGCGGAAGCGGTCCGGTCAGCAGTTCTGAGGCGGCGCCGGCGGCCCGCAGCGCGGCCGTGCGGGCGTCCTCGCGCAGGCCCTCCCCTTCCACCCAGCGGCGCAGTTCGTGCAGGGCGAGGGCGAGCGAGTGCAGTGCGGTGACCAGCCGGGGGTCGGTGGTCCGCGCCGACCACACCGGACATCCGTCCAGCAACATCAGCACGTCATCGGTGGCCGTCAACGGCAGGGACGAGTGCCCGGAGCCGACCGGCCGCGTTCACCAGCACGGGACCGCGCCCCGCACACGTCGCCTTGGCATGATCGGGCGGGTTTGGCGCTGCGAGATCCGGAGAACCGGTCTGTCACGTCCACCAGGCCCGGAGGGAGACGGATGACCCGGTACGGCTTTCACGCCTCGCACGAGCAGTACCCGCCGGGTGCGCTGCTGGAGGCGCTGCGCGCGGCCGAGGACGCCGGATTCGAGAGCGGCATGTGCTCCGACCACTTCGCGCCCTGGAGCAGCCGGCAGGGCGAGTCCGGGTACGCCTGGTCCTGGCTCGGCTCGGCCCTGGAAGCCACCTCGCTCCCGATGGGCGTCGTCACCGCCCCCGGTCAGCGCTACCACCCGGCGATCGTCGCCCAGGCCGCCGCCACACTCGCCTCGATGTACCCGGGCCGCTTCTGGGCCGCGCTCGGCAGCGGGCAGGCGCTCAACGAGAGCATCACCGGCGACAAGTGGCCCCGGAAGGAGACCCGGGACCGGCGGCTGAGGGAGTGCGCCGACGTCATCCGCGCCCTGCTCGCCGGCGAGACCGTCACCCACGACGGCCTGGTACGGGTCGAGGAGGCCCGGCTGTGGACGCTTCCCGACGTGCCGCCGCCGCTGCTGGCCGCCGCCGTCACCCCGGACACCGCCGCGTCCGCCGCCGAGTGGGCCGACGGACTGATCACCGTCAACCAGCCCGACGACGCCCACCGCGAGGCACTCACCGCCTACCGCGACGCGGGCGGGCGCGGCCCGGCCGTCCTCCAGGCGCACCTGTCCTGGGCCCCCAGCCGCGAGGAGGCCGTGATGACGGCCCACGACCAGTGGCGGGAGGTCATCCTCGGCAGCGAGGCGGGCTGGGAGCTGGCCCGGCCCGAACACTTCGAGGAGATCGGCCGGTTCATCACGCCCGAGGACGTCCTCCCCTACGTCCACGTCTCCGCCGAGCCGGGCGAGCACGCCGACTGGCTCAACCGGCAGGCGGAGGCCGGCTTCGACCGGATCATGCTGCACCAGGTCGGCGGCGACCAGACGGCCTTCGTCCACACCTTCGGCGAGCACGTCCTGCCCGGCCTCGCGTCGTGACCGGGGGCCGTGACCGGCGGGCCCTCGCGGGCGGCGGATAATCGCGGGCATGCGCATCGAACACGACACGGCCCGACTCGACCGCACGGCCGTCTACCGCCTGCTCACCGCGACCGTGGTGCCCCGGCCCATCGCCTGGGTGTCGACGCTCTCGGCCGAAGGCGTCGACAACCTCGCGCCGCACTCCTTCTTCACCATCTCGTCGGTGACGCCGCCGATCGTGCAGTTCACGTCCGTCGGGCGCAAGGACACGCTCCGGAACGTCGAGGCCACCGGCGAGTTCGTGGTCAACCTGGCCCCCGAACCGCTTCTCGACGCGGTCAACAAGACCGCCACCGACTTCCCTCGCGCCACAAGCGAGTTCGACGCGGTCGGCGTGGCGCGCGAGGCGAGCGCGCGGGTGAAGGCGCCGCGCGTCGCCGCCTCCCCGGTGGCGCTGGAGTGCGAGCTGCACAGCACGCTCCTGCTCGGCGACTCCACCGTCGTCTTCGGCAGGGTGGTGCACATCGCCGTCGACGACGGCGTCCTCGAACACGGCCACCCCGAGATCACCCGCCTGCGCCCGCTGACCCGGCTCGGCAAGGACGAGTGGGGCACCGCCGGCGACATCCGCGAACTGGGCCGCATCCGCTACGCCGACTGGCCGACCGCCGACTGACCGGGTCGCGCGGACCCCGTTACGCCCCGGCGCCCGCACCGCCTAGAGTGTGGCCTTCCGGTGAAGCCATATGGGGTGGGTGTGCACGACGAGGCGTTGCTGGCTGATCGCTACAGCCTGACGGAACCGCTCGGCAGCGGCGGCATGGGCGAGGTCTGGCGGGCGTGGGACACCGCCCTCGGACGCGAGGTCGCGGTCAAACTGCTGACCGCGCCGCCCGGGGACCCCGAGGCCGAGCGGCGGTTCACGGCCGAGGCCCGCGTGACGGCCCGGCTCAACCATCCGGGCATCGCCGCCGTCCACGACTTCGGCCGGTCCGCCGACGGCCGGCCGTTCCTGGTCATGGAGCTGGTGGCGGGCCGCAGCCTGGCGCGGGCGCCGCACTCCACCCAGGGGCAGCTGCCCTGGCGGACGTGCGCGGACCTCGGCGCACAGGCCGCCCGCGCGCTGGCCGCCGCCCACCGCGCGGGCATCGTCCACCGGGACGTGAAACCCGCGAACCTCCTGGTCAGCGACGACGGACTGCTGAAGGTCGTGGACTTCGGCATCGCCGAACTCCTCGGCGGCGACGCCGCGGAGCGCGGCGAGCCGCCACTCGGCACCGCCGCCTACACCGCGCCGGAGGTCGCGCTGCGACACCCGGCCGGACCGGCGTCCGACGGATACGCGCTCGGTTGCGTCCTGTACGAACTGTTGACCGGAGAGCCACCGTTCAGCGGCCAGGACTCCGCCCGGATGCTCTACCGGCACGTCCACGAGGCGCCCGCCCGACTGACCGAGATACGCCCGGATGCTCCGCCGGAACTCCTGCGCCTGATACACAAGTTGCTGGCAAAGAACCCGGCAGACCGGCCACGCGACCTGGCGGAGACAGCCGGACGCCTCCAGGCCCTCGCGACGACGCACACGGCGGCGGACACCGGGGCGGCGCTGCCGGACGAGGCCACGACCGAACCGCTGCCGCCGGTCCCACAGGACCCGGTTCCTCCCGGGCCGGACCCGTCCCCGGTCGGCTCGCGCGCCGAGCGGCGCCGAGCGGCGGCCGCCGCCCGGCGCCGACCGCCCGCCCTGCTCGTCGGCGGTCTGGTCGCCGCCGTCGCCCTGCTGCTCACAACGGCCTTCGTCGTCACACGCGGAGACGGCGGCGCGATCACCGCCTCGGAGAAGCCCACAGCCCCCGCCTCCGGCCCCTCGTCGGAAAGCCCGCCGGAGTCGACACCGCCGACCGCCGGCACACCGACGACCACGTCCAGCCCGACACCCACCACAACCCCGACGACCACGCCCACCACGACGCCCAGCAGCACCCCCACGCCCGACGCCGACGTCCCGACGCCGAGCGGCGCGCCGCCGACGGCCGCACAGGCGGCCGTCGGCCCGGACCACGTCGCACTGAGCGACCAGTTGGCCAGCTCCCTCTCCGCCCAGTCCGGCATGCACGCGGGCGTCTACCACCGCGCGAACAGGGACGCCGCCGAGATCCAGCAGCAGGCGCGGCAGGGCGAGACCGCCCAGGTGGCCGCGAAGGCCCGCGAACTCGAACAGCGCCTCAACGAGGCGCAACGCATGGGCAGATGGGACGGAGATCCCACCGTCAGCCGGCTACTCCGCCAACTGGCCGCCGTCGCGTGACGGTTCGCAGGCCCGAACCGCCGGCGAACCCGACGGACCGCACACTCCGCACGCCCCACCGCGAGGTGCGGACACGCACCGCGTCCTCGGAGTCCCGCACGTACGCGAGTTCCGGAGTGGGGTCAGCCCTCCGACACATACCCGATGAAGCGCGACCACTGCTCAGTCCGCACCGCGAGGTGGGGACGCGTCACGTCCTTGGAGTCCCGCACACGAACGGCCCGGTCTGCGGCAGCGACCTCAACACAGTCGTCTCCAGCGCTGCCGCTGTAGCTGGACTTGAACCAGGCGAGTTCCGTCTTGTTCATAGCTCTCCTCGCAGTCGCTCCAGCAGGGCCCGCGAGTCATCCGGGTTCAGGGCCTGCGAGCGCAGTCTGTCATAGCGCTGCTGAAGAAGGCTCACCTGTTTCGGGTCAGAAATGAGTCTGCCGTTCTCCTGGCCCTCGGAGTACGCGAACCGCCTGCGCCCGGGGGTCTCCAGGAGCCGGACAGGGCCGTCCATACACGCATGCACTCCAGCCGCAAGAGGAACGATCTGGAGAGTCACGTTACGAGATTCGCCTAGGTCCAGCACATTGTCGATAAGGCCCCGCATCTTGCCCGGACCGCCAAACCGCCGCCGGAGGACGTACTCCTCCACGATGAAGCTGAATGGCACGCAGGGTCGCTGTGGCAGCATCTTCTGCCTGGCGAGTCGCGCTGCGACCTGCGCCTCCAGCTGTTCATCGGTCAGCAGAGGGATTCGGTTCTCGAACAGGGCCCGCGCGTACGCCTCCGACTGCAACAGTCCAGGGACCAAGCGGCACTCGTACGTGCACAGGCTCGCCGCGACCCGCTCCAGTCGAGCCCACTGGCGGAACCACGCCGCGAGGCCCACGTCTCCTCGGCCTCGCGTCACGTGCTTTGACGCACGCCGCAACGCGCCCGTGCCTCCCAGCACGTCGTCGGAGCGGTCGACGAGCTGTTCGTCGGGCATGCGGCGGCCCAGTTCCACCGACTCGATGGTGTGCCTGGAGAAGCGGACCAGGGCTGCGAACTCCGCCCTGCTGTACCCGGCGTGCTCGCGCAGCGCCTGCATCACGGCCCCGAACGTCCGCAGGCTGTCGGACGGGTCGGGCTCGCGATCCGTTTCGACATCGGAGATGTCCTCACAGTCGCCGTCGCCTGTCATGTCGATGCCGCCCGTCATACGCGGCCCACCTCCGCTTCCCCACGAGCTGTCCCGTCGCCGGCCGACAGCACCCAGAGTGACGGAAGAAGCCGCGTACCGTCCACGCTTCGCGCCCGTACGCTGACGCAGCGTACGGGTGTCACGGCTGGAACGCGCCCCCGCGCGCCCACCACCGTGGCCTCATGAACGTCACCACGTCTCAACAGAGCGACACCGTACACACGTTCGCGCAGCTTCTGTCCTCCACTCGCCGAGGGGCGCGTCTCGCGCGCCTGCTCGTCAGCACGCAGCTCGCCGTCTGGGACCTGTCACCACACGTCACCGGGCGCGCTGAGCAGATCGCGGCGGAACTCGCCGCCAACGCGGCGCTGCACGGCCGGGTCCGGGGCCGGGACTTCCGGCTGTCGCTGGCGCTCGACAGCGCGTCCGGGGTGCTGCGTGTCGCCGTCACCGACGCGCGGGGCGACCGGCTGCCGGCGAAGGCGGTCAGTGCGGCGGACGACGACGAGTCGGGCCGGGGGCTGGTTCTTGTCGCCGCGCTCGCCGACCGCTGGGGCACGGAACCGCACCCGCCTGGCGGCAAGACCGTCTGGGCCGAGTGCGACCTCGCCCCGGCCGTCGGGGAATCGGGGTGGCATGCTGGGCGGGA
The DNA here is from genome assembly GCF_014156695.1 of Streptomyces durbertensis. Lineage (GTDB taxonomy): Bacteria > Actinomycetota > Actinomycetes > Streptomycetales > Streptomycetaceae > Streptomyces > Streptomyces durbertensis. Next base: position 8,504 of record NZ_WMLF01000079.1, read on the forward strand.
TGGAGATCGGGGATGACGCACGGCGGCTGGCTCTGCGGCCCGTGCGCTATGAGTTCGCGCGGGCCCGGGGCGACGCGTACGACGACAACTGGTTGGTCGTGCGCGGTGAGGTGAGCACGCCGCGGGGCTGCTGGTCCTTCGAGGAGCCGTGTCTGCTGGTTGACGAGGCGCGGAGCCTCGCGGCGTGGTTGCGGCGGGACGGCGGGCGGTTGGAGTTCACCGAGCCGCTGCTGGAGTGGGAGCGCGAGGAGGCGGGACGGCTGCGGGTCGTGTTCGCGCACGAGGCCGCGCCTGCCTGGTGCCCGACGGAAAGCCGCTCGGAGGGCTGGGCGGTGGAGTTCGCGGTGGCGGCCGAGGAGCTGCGGGCGGCGGCGGACGAGTGGGAACGGCTGCTCGTCCCGCTGCCGCCGCGCTGACCGGGAGAGCCGGCCTGTGGCGCGGTATCGGAGAGTGCGGCGGTTGGCGGCCGGGGACGAGGTGTGGCTGTGGTCGGTGCGCCACGCACACCGGGCCGGTCCCGACGGGCGGTGCCGGGAGGTGCTTTCGCTGCACCGGACCGGGCCGAAGGAGGCGCGGGCGGTGATGCGGCTGGTGTTCGCGGCCGGCCCGGACCGCTTCGTGGCGGAGGGGTTCTGGTACTCGGGGTCGGTGTCGGTCGGTGGCGGCCGGTTGCTCAATCTGCACGAGCCGGGGGTGGTGCGGCGGCTGCTGGAGGCCGCGCGGGTGCGAGGGTGGGTTTCCGAGCGCGGCGAGGTGGTGGTCGACGGGTGGCCGCTGTTCGACGTGGTCGTGGCGGCCGCCGGGGACGGCGAGGGGTGAGTCAGGCGCAGGAGAGGTGCCAGTCGCCGGCGGTTCCGGTGAGGGTGACGGCGGCGAGCGGGTGGGCGTCGATGCGCCAGTAGGCGTGCGGGGGCGTCTTGAGCGCGTGGCACAGGGCGGCCCGCAGCACGGCCGGTTCGGTGACGGCGACCATCCACTCGTCGTCGGCGGCGGGACGGGTGTCGAGCCAGTGTCCGATGCGGCCGATGAAGGCGGTCAGGGACTCGCCGCCGTGCGGCGCGGTGTAGGGGTCGCGCAGCCACGCGTCGACGGCGTCGGGTTCGCGGGCGGCGACCTCGCCCAGGGTGCGGCCGCGCCAGCGGCCCATGTCGCAGTCGCGCAGGGCCGGCTGGGCGAGCGGGAAAAGGCCGAGCGCGTAGCCGGTCTCCCGGCAGCGCTCGGAGGGTGAGCGGTAGCGGAGCGCGGCGGCGGCCAGTCCGACGAGGGCGGGCGCGCCTCGGCGGACGGCCTGCCAGCCGGCGTCGTCCAGCGGGCGGTCGTCGTCGAACCGGGTGTCCAGCACGGGTGAGCAGCGCGCGGCGGCGAGCAGCGTGAGACGGCAGCGCATGGCGGGATGGTAAGTGGCCGCGAGCGAATGTTCGATACCTCGGCGAGGGGGAATCGTCCGAGGTCAGTGCCGCCCTCAGTGGGGTCCGCGCTGCATGAGGTGGTCGGGTCGGGTCAACTCCCGGAAGCCGGCGCGTCGGTAGACCTCGTGGGCGTCGTGGGTGGCGAGCATGGTGCGTCGCAGCTCGTAGGGGTCCAGGTACGCGTTCACCGCGTCGACGAGCCGTCCGCCGAGCCCGCGGCCGCGGTGGGCGGGGTCGATGTAGACGTCGCAGAGCCAGGCGAAGGTGGCGTGGTCGGTGATCACCCGGGCGTAGCCGACCTGCCGGCCGGAGGCGGTGAGGTAGGCGCCGAAGTTGTGGGAGGCGGCGATGGCCCGCTGCTGGGTCGCGAGGGGGCGGCCGAGTGCCCAGTAGGCGTCGGTGGAGAGCCAGTGGTGGATGAGGGCGACGTCCAGGCGCGCCGGGTCGTCGGACACCTCGTACGCGGTGGTGTCGTGCGGGGTGGTGGTCGGCATCGGCTTCGGCATGGGACGCACGCTGGCAGCCCGGCGGACGCGGTGGCAACGGGGTTTCCCAGGATGTGGTCGGGGCTCAGCCGGTGGGGAGGCCGAGCTGGGCGCAGGCGGTGCGGAGGCGGCGGACGCCTTCGTCGAGTTCGGCGGTGTGCTCGGCGAGGGCGAAGCTGACGCGCAGGTGGGGGCCTTGCGGTTCGGCGGCGAAGTAGGGGCGGCCGGGGGCGACGGCGACACCTTCGCGGAGCGCGGCGGCGGCGACGGCCTGTTCGTCGGCGCCGTCGGGCAGGCGCAGCCAGACGTGGAAGCCGCCGCGCGGTACCTGCTCGATGGTGAGCGAGGGGAGTTCGCGCCGCAGCGCGGCCGCGAGCGCGTCGCGGCGGACGCGGAGTTCGGCGGCGACCGTGCGGATGTGCCGGGGCCAGGCCGGTGCGCCGACGAGTTCGAGTGCGGCTTCCTGCAGCGGGCGGGGAACGAAGAAGCTGTCGACGATCTGGTTGCCGCGCAGCCGGTCGAGTACCGGGCCGCGGGCGGCGAGGGCGCCGACCCGGAGGTTGGGTGAGGTGATCTTGGTGAGGGAGCAGAGGTGCACGACGACGCCCTCGGTGTCGTCGGCGGCGAGGGTGCGCGGGAGCGGGCCGGCGTCCTCGTGGGCCATGCGCCGGGCGAAGTCGTCCTCGACGACAAACGCCCCCGCCGCGCGGGCGGCGGCCAGGACGGCCGGGCGGCGGTCGTCGGCGAGGACGCCGCCGGTGGGGTTCTGGAAGAGCGGCTGGCAGACGAAGACCCGGGCGCCGGTGGCGCGGAACGCCTCGGCGAGGAGTTCGGGGCGGACGCCGTCGGCGTCCGCGGGTACCGGGACGGGCCGCAGTCCGGCGGCGCGGGCGACGGCGAGCACACCGGGGTAGGTGGGCGACTCGACGAGTACCGGCGCGCCGGGCGGGGCGAGCGCGCGCAGCGCGGTGGTGAGGGCGCTCTGGCCGCCGGCGGTGATGAGCACGTCGGAGGCGGTGAGGGGGCCGCCGGGTCCGCCGATCTCGCGGGCGAACCAGCCGCGCAGCTCGGCGACGCCTTCCAGCGGCGGCACGTTCCAGGCGCCGGGGCGGCGGCCCGCGCGGGCGAGCGCGGCGGCGAGCGCGCGTTCGGGTTGGAGGGAGGTGGGCAGGTAGCCGCCGTGCAGTTGGATGACGCCGGCCGGTGGCGCGGCGAGCGTGGCGAGCAGCCCGGAGGCGTCGACCGTGCGGGGCACCTGGTCGGGAGAGTGCTCGGCGCTGAGCGCGACCTGCTGCCAGGAGGTGTCGGCCTGGCGCCGGACGGCGGCCGGGCCGCCGGCGGCACGGTAGGACCCGGCGCCAGGCCGGGTGACGACAAGCCCTTCGGAGGCGAGCTGGGCGAGCGCGCGGGTAACGGTGACCGGGCTGACACGGTAGCGGTCCACCAGGGCACGACTGGCCGGCAGCCGCTCCCCCACCGCGTACTTGTCCAGATCCTGGCGGAGAGTTTCGACCAGACCAGCGACACTGCTACCGTTGTTCATGAGAAGCAAGGATAGCGCTACTGCGACGACCTCGATAGCGGTCCCGGCCGGGAGCGGCGCGGGGACCAGCGCGCGCACCGGCATGGCCCTGGCCGCCGCCGGTGTGGTCGCGTTCTCCCTGACCTTCCCCGCGACGGCATGGGCGCTGGACGGGCTGAGCGCCTGGACGGTGACCGCCCTGCGGATCGCCCTGGCGGGCCTGGTCGCCGGCGTGGCGCTGCTTGTCATGCGGGTGGCGGCGCCGGCGCGGCGCCACTGGGGCGGGCTGCTGGTCGTCGCCGGCGGCGTGGTGGTGGGCTTCCCACTGCTGACGGCGCTGGCCCTGGAGACCTCCAGCACCTCACACGCCGCCGTGGTGGTCGGCCTGCTGCCGCTGACCACGGCCGCCTACGGCTCCTGGCGGCGCGGCACCCGGCACCCGGCGGCGTTCTGGCTGGCGGCCTCGGCGGGCGCCGTGCTGGTGGCCGGCTTCGCCCTGTGGGAGAGCGGCGGAGGGTTGTCACCGGCCGATCTGCTGCTGTTCGCCGCGCTGGTGGTGTGCGCGGCCGGGTACGGGGAGGGCGGGCGGCTCGCCGAGGAGATGCCCGGCTGGCAGGTGATCGGCTGGGCGCTGGCGCTGTGCCTGCCGCTGTCGCTGCCGGTGGCGGTGCTCGCGGTGGCCGTGGAACCGGACGGCCGGCTGACCGGCAGGACGGTGGTGGGGCTGGCCTGGCTGGTGCTGGGCTCGCAGTGCGCCGGGCTGATGGTCTGGTACCGGGGGATGGCGGTGATCGGCGTCGGGCGGGCCAGCCAGTTGCAGTTGGCGCAGCCCGTGCTGACGCTGGTGTGGGCGGTGCTGCTGCTCGGCGAGCGGATGTCGCCGCTCGCGCCGCTGACCGCGCTGGGGGTGTTGGCGTGCATCGCGGTCACCCAGCGGACGGCCGGCCGCGGCGGTCCGGGAACGGTGGTGCGGACGGCGGCGCCCTCGCGCGCGGCGGCACCCACCGCCGCGCACGCCACCGGTTCGGACGCTTCGACTGGGCAGGCCCGATGACCCGCCCTAGACTTCGAGGCGTACCCGAATCACCACATAACCCTCGTTTCCAGCCCCTGTGACAGGAGGGCCCGTCATGCAGGCTGAGGTAGGCGACAAGCTGCTGGTCCACGGTCGGACCGTCGGCCAGCACGACCGGATGGCGGAGATCGTGGAGGTGCTGGGCGACAGCGGGGAGCCGCCGTACCGGGTGCGGTACGAGGACGGGCACGAGACGGTGATGTCTCCCGGGCCCGACTCGGTGGTACGGCACCCCCAGGACGATCCTCCCCCAGGCTCCTGACGCATCACGTCCGCACCCCGGCGGCCGGGCGGCTCCCCTGGTGGGTCCGCCCGGCCGCCGTCGTGCGCGTGGGTCTCACCGCTCAGCGGTAGTGGTCCCGCACCACCTGGCTGATCGCGCCGATCGGGTCGGCGGCGACGTGCTTGGCGGAGAAGAACACGTTGCCCCGCACCTGCCGGTGGTCCCGGCAGAACGTGAGGTGCCGGGAGAGTTCCGCCGGGTCGTGCCAGGCGTCCGGCTGCGCCGGGTCGGCCACCTTGTAGGCGGCCTCGCCGATGTACAGCTTGACGCCGGTGCCCTTCGCCACCTCGTTCCACCAGGGCACCAGCTCGCGGTAGTCGGCGGCACGGAAGCCCATGTGCCAGTAGACCTGCGGGAGGATGTAGTCCAGCCAGCCCTCCCTGACCCACTTGCGGGTGTCGGCGTACAGGTCGTCGTAGGTCTGCACGCCGGCGGAGGTCCGGGAGCCGGCGGGGTCGGTGGACCGGTTGCGCCAGACGGCGAACGGGCTGACGCCGAAGCTGACCTTCTCGTGGGCGCGCAGCCGGTCCCGCATGCCCAGGACGAGCCGGTCGACGTTGTCCCGCCGCCAGTCGGCCCGGGAGGTGAAGTCGCCGCCGTGCTCGCGGAAGGCGTGGTTGTCGTCGAACTGCTGGCCGGCGACCGGGTAGGGGTAGAAGTAGTCGTCCCAGTGGACGCCGTCGACGTCGTAGTTCTCCACCGCGTGGTACATGGCGTCCAGGACGAACTCGCGGACCTCCGGCAGTCCGGGGTTGTAGTAGAGCTTGCCGCCGTAGGGCACCGCCCAGTCGGGGTTGCGCCGGGCGGGATGGGTGGCGACCAGCCGGCTCCGGTCGGCGTGGTTGGCGACCCGGTAGGGGTTGAACCAGGCGTGCAGCGCCAGCCCGCGCGCGTGCGCCTCCTCGACCGCGTAGCCGAGCGGGTCCCAGCCGGGGTCCTGCCCCTGTGTGCCGGTGAGGTACTTCGACCAGGGCTCGTGCGGCGAGGGCCACAGTGCGTCGGCGGCGGGCCGGACCTGGAGGAAGACGGCGTTGAGCCGGCGCTGGGCCGCCGTGTCCAGGAGTTCCCGCAGTTCGCGGCGGTGGGTGTCGGCGTCCGGGCCGGACGCCTTCGGCCAGTCGATGTTCTCCACGGTCGCCACCCACATCCCGCGCATCGACGTGCTGCGCCCCCGGCGGGTGCCGGTCGCGGCGGTGGTGTCCGTGCCGGTCGCCGCCGCCGGCGCGCCGGACGCCGTGCTCAGCGCGCCGGTCAGCGCGCCCGCCGCCACGGCCGCGAACGCCCTGCGTGTGATCCGCCCCATGCTGCCCCCTCTGTCTGAGATCGTCCTGTGTGAAGTCCGCCGCTCGGTTGAAGGCCCACACCGCTCCCGCCGCGGACCGACGGTGTCCGGCATGTGACGCAGAGCACAGCATGCCGGTACCGGGGCTGGGAAGGGCGCAGGACACGGAATCCGTCGTTCCCGGCGGGAACGTGGGGCCCTGGGATCACTCCGACGGCCCAGTCGGGGTAACGTCGTGCGGCGAGGCGCCGTGGCCGAGGAACCGGTCGCGCGCCGCGGACCGGAGAATCAGCGAAAGGCACGATGTGACCGACATCGAACGCGTCGGAGTGGTGGGCTGCGGCCAGATGGGCGCCGGCATCGCCGAGGTGTGCGCGCGCGCCGGGCTTGAGGTGAAGGTCGCCGAGACCACCGGCGACGCGCTGGAGCTGGGCCGTACCCGCCTGGTCAACTCCCTCGACCGGGCCGCTGAGCGCGGCAAGATCTCCGAGGAGGAGCGGGACGCGGCCGTGGGCCGGCTGACGTTCACCACCGACCTCGGCGAGTTCCACGACCGGGACCTCGTCATCGAGGCGGTCGTGGAGAACGAGCAGGTGAAGACGGAGATCTTCCAGGTACTCGACCAGGTGGTGACCCGGCCGGACGCGATCCTGGCATCCAACACCTCCTCCATCCCGCTGGTGAAGCTGGCGGTGGCGACCTCGCGCCCGGACCAGGTCATCGGCATCCACTTCTTCAACCCGGCGCCGGTGCAGCAGCTCGTCGAGCTGATCCCGGCGCTGACCACCGGCGAGGGCACGATCGCCCGGACCGAGGCCGTGGTCGGCAAGGTGCTGGGCAAGCACGCCATCCGCGCCCAGGACCGGTCGGGCTTTGTGGTGAACGCGCTGCTCATCCCGTACCTGCTGTCGGCGATCCGGATGTTCGAGGCCGGTACCGCCAGCCGTGAGGACATCGACAACGGCATGGAGCTGGGCTGCGCCCACCCGATGGGTCCGCTGAAGCTGGCCGACCTGATCGGTCTGGACACCGTGGCGTCGGTGGCGCACTCGATGTACGAGGAGTTCAAGGAGCCGCTGTACGCCGCGCCGCCGCTGCTCCAGCGCATGGTCGAGGCGGGCCGGCTCGGCCGCAAGAGCGGCGCCGGCTTCTACCCGTACCCGGGCTGAGCCGGTCGCCGTGACCGGCGGCCTCCACTCGGCGGGGCACGGTCTCCGGCGCCGTCGCCGGGGGTGCCCGGCGAGGCCCGGGCGAGCTGCGCGTGCGTGGCGGACCTCCCCGGCGTGTGCGGGGAAGCCTCCCCGGCCCTGGCCCTTCGCCTTTCCTGCCAGGGTGGCGGGCGGGCTGCGACGGGCACCGCGTGCCGGGAGCGCGAAGAGGGGCGCCCCGGCCGGATCTCTC
>NZ_WMLF01000790.1 GCF_014156695.1 Streptomyces durbertensis
CACCCACCCACTCTCGAACCACCCACCCCCGACCTCGTCGACGGAGAGACATGAACGAGACCGCAGGCGACCCGACCGCGCCGGTGACCTACGCGAGTGCGGGCGTCGACATCGAAGCCGGCGACCGGGCCGTCGACCTCATGAAGGAGTGGGTGCGCAAGGCACAGCGCCCCGAGTCCCTCGGCGGACTCGGCGGCTTCGCCGGACTCTTCGACGCCTCCGCCCTCAAGCGCTACGAGCGGCCGCTCCTCGCCTCCGCCACCGACGGCGTGGGCACCAAGGTCGCCATCGCCCAGCGCATGGACGTCCACGACACCATCGGCCGCGACCTCGTCGCCATGGTCGTCGACGACCTCGTCGTGTGCGGCGCCGAACCCCTCTTCATGACCGACTACATCTGCGTCGGCAAGGTGCACCCCGAGCGGGTCTCCGCCATCGTCAAGGGCATCGCCGAGGGCTGCGTGCTCGCCGGCTGCGCGCTCGTCGGCGGCGAGACGGCCGAACACCCCGGCCTGCTCGGGCCGGACGAGTACGACGTGGCCGGCGCCGGTACGGGCGTCGTCGAAGCCGACCGGCTGCTCGGCGCCGACCGCATCCGTTCGGGTGACGTGGTCATCAACATGGCGTCCTCCGGACTTCACTCCAACGGGTACTCGCTCGTCCGCAAGGTCTTCCTGGAGCGCGCCGGCTGGTCCCTCGACCGCGAGGTCCCCGAGTTCGGCCGCACCCTCGGCGAGGAACTGCTGGAGCCCACCCGCATCTACTCCCTGGACTGCCTGGCCCTCGCCCGCACCACCGAGGTCCACGCCTTCTCCCACGTCACCGGCGGCGGCCTGGCGGCCAACCTGGCCCGCGTGATCCCCGACGGACTGCACGCCACCGTCGACCGCGCCACGTGGACGCCGGCGCCGGTGTTCCGCGCCACGGCGGAGCTGGGCGCGATGGAGCGGCCGGAGATCGAGAAGGCGCTGAACATGGGCGTCGGCATGATCGCGATCGTCCCCGGCGAGTCGGCGGACGCGGCGCTGGACACGCTGGCCGACCGCGGCGTCGAGGCGTGGGTGGCCGGCGAGATCACCGAGCGCGGCGAGCGGGCGGAAGCCGTCACGATGGTCGGCGACCACCCCGCGTAACGCCTCCGGCGGAGGTCTTCCCCGGACGGGCTGAGAATTCAGCCCGTCCGGCGTTTGAGGACGAGTGGCCGCCAGGCCGCGAC
>NZ_WMLF01000791.1 GCF_014156695.1 Streptomyces durbertensis
TGTGGGCTCGTGGGCTCGGAGTTGTGTATATGAGACAGGCGTGGTCGCGAAGTGGGCTACGCCGGGGACGAGGAGGCAGAGCAGGCTGGAGGCGGCGACCAGCGCGGCGCCGGCGAGGAGCGTGGTCGTCGCGCCGACCCACAGCACCAGCGGGCCGACGAGGGCGAAACCGACCGGCAGCAGCGCGTACGCGCCCAGCTGGTCGAGGGCGAAGACCTTGCCCAGCACCGTGTCGGGGAAGGCGCGTTGCAGGGCCGAGATCCAGTAGACGAAGTAGATCTCCACGGCGAAGCCGCCCAGCGCGAAGCAGAGCACGACGACCGGCAGCGGGAACGGCACGGCGAGGCTCAGCGGCACCAGGGCGTAGCACGTCAGCAGGAGCATCGACACCCGGCCGCGTGACCTCGGCCGCCAGCGGCCGGCCAGCACGATGGCCGGCAGCGCGCCGAGTCCCATCGCCGCGAGCACGACGCCGTAGGCGAACTCGCCGCCGAAGTCCTCCCTGGCGACCAGCGGCAGCAGTGTCAGCGCGGGCGCGGTGCCCGCGAAGAGCTGGAGGCAGACCGTGCCCATCACGGCCATCACCCAGGGGCGTTCGCGGACCGCCCGCACGCCGTCGGCCGCGTCCGCCAGCACCGCCTTGCGGCCGGCGCGGCTCGGCGTGGTGTCGTCGAGCCGCAGCATCACCAGCGCGCCGAGTGCGAAGACCGCGCTGGTCGCCAGCAGCGCCGGCCGCACCCCGACCAGCGCCACCGCCGTGGCGCCGACCAGTGCGCCCAGCACCGCCGAGCCGCGCTGCGCGGCGGAGACGAGCGCGTTGCCGCGCTCCAGCAGCTCCTGCGGCAGCAGGTTCGGCACGAGGGAGCGGGAAGCCGGGCGGGACAGCGCCTCCGCCGCCCCCACCAGCGCGGTGACCAGCGGCAACGCCGCCAGCGGCAGCGCGCTCAGCGACAGCGCCACCCCCAGCAGCAGCACGGCCCGGAAGGCGTCCGCGCCGATCAGAACCCGCGAGCGCCGGACCCGGTCGGCGATGGCACCGCCCACCAGCAGGCAGACGACCAGCGCCACCGCCCGCCCGGCCAGCACCAGTCCGACGTCGGCGGCCCCGCCGCCCTCCCGCAGCACGTACAGGCTGAGCGCGACGGGCAGCACCTGGTCGCCGACGGCGCCGCTGGCGAGGCTGGCCCACAGCCGCAGGAAGCGCGGATGCCCGCG
>NZ_WMLF01000792.1 GCF_014156695.1 Streptomyces durbertensis
GGTGCGCTCACCCGCACATCGTGCCAGGCCGCCGCCCCGGCCGTCGGCCACGGGTCCGAAGATCGCCGCGAGGGCCGGTCCGCCGGGCCGTCACGTCCCCCGAACGGCAGGCGACCGCCGCCGGCGGGCCCTCGGTCCCGCCGCATCGGAGCCGAACAGCTGCACGCTGTCGCCTGGCCAGGGCGGTTCTGGTCACCGGACCCACGCGGTTCTGCCCGCCGGCTGCCAAGCTCACGCACGGCGCCGGGCGACCGGTGGCGGGACGCCGTCGCACGACGGTCGTCGGAGCTCGGCGGCCGGAGCATGGGCGGGGTCAGGTGAAAGCGGGGGGAGGCCATACCGGGGCGCGCGCCCGCGACGGCCGGGCGAGGCGGAGGGGCCGCCGGCTTTCCGGCGGCGTCAGCGGCGGGCGGCGCGGCGGTAGGCCCAGGCGGCCAGCACCAGCGTGACCACGCCGACGGCCGCGCAGACACCGAGGTCGACCATGACGGACGCCCAGTCCGGCGCCGGCTCGAAGGTCGCCATCAGCGCCTCCACCCCGTACGTGGACGGCAGCAGGTCCCGCGCCCACTGCAGCGGCAGCGGCATACCGGACGGCGGCAGCACGCCCAGCAGCAGCGCCGCCGACATGCCGAGCTGGCCGCAGACCGTCGCCAGCTCGGGGCGCGGGGCGAGCAGGCCGAGCGCCGCGCCCAGCCCGGCCAGCGCCGCGCCGGAGAGCGGGATGACGGCGAGCAGCACCCACAGCCCGGTCAGCGGGAGTTGGAAGAGCAGGCTGCCGGTGAGCGCGGTGACCAGCACGCCCGGCACGGTGAACGACGCGTACGCCGCCGCCACTCCGAGCACCACCGCCGCCGGCGGCACCGGCAGCGTCGCGTAGTGGTCGAGGCCGCCGGCCGCGCGGAGCTGGCCGAAGTACTGGGCGAGCAGGTTGAGGCCGACAAAGGCGACGACCAGCACGCTGGCGCCCGCGACGACCGCCCGGGCCTCCTCCCCCGGCCCGGCGGCGACGACGCCGCGCATCAGCACCATGATGCCGATGGACTGGAAGGTCGCGACGAAGAGCAGCGGGATGCGGGCCACCCGGGCCCGGGACAGCTGGGCCCGGTAGACGGCCGCCAGCGCCGGCCACAGTCGGGCGGCGGGGGCGAGTTCGGCGGGGTACGCGGGTGCGGCGGGCGCCGCGGGTCCGGCGGGGTCCGTCACGGC
>NZ_WMLF01000793.1 GCF_014156695.1 Streptomyces durbertensis
CCCCTGCTCGACCCCTGGCTCAGGAGCGACTACCGGGCGCTGCTGCGGGAGGTGGCCGACGCGGTGGAGGCGTACGGCATGTTCGTCACCACCAGCGGGAGGGAGGAGCAACTCGCCGTCCGCGACGCGGCGGCCCGGGCGGTGGCCGGCCACGACCGCCTCCGGCAGCGGATCGCGGCCGCGCCGCGCCCGGGCCCGGACACCGTGGAACTGGTCGGACCGCTGCTGGCGGACGCCCGCCGCCTCGTCCGGCAGGTCGACGCGTGACCGCCGGTGCCGACACCCGAGCGGCGCCACCGCCTGAGCGGGCGCCACCGCCTGAGCCGGCCCCGGCCGCCGGGCGTCAGCTCAGGGCCGCGCTCAGGGCAGCGGGGTCCCGCCGGTGGCGTTCACGACCTCCGCGGTGATGTAGCTGGCCTCCGGGGAGGCGAGGAAGACGTAGGCGGGCGCCATCTCCACCGGCTGCGCCACCCGGCCGAGCGGGCTCTGCGTGCCGAACTCGGATACCTCCGGCAGGGTGGAGGGGATCAGCGGCGTCCACACCGGGCCGGGAGCCACCGCGTTCACCCGGATGCCGTGCTCGACGAGGTTGGCGGCGAGCCCGTGCGTGAACGCGACGATCGCGGCCTTGGTCATCGCGTAGTCCAGCAGGTGCGGGCTCGGTTTGTAGCCCTGGACCGACGCGGTGTTGATGACGCAGCCGCCCTTGGGGATGTGCGGCAGCGCGAACTTGCTGATCCAGAACATGCCGTAGAGGTTGGTGCGCATCACCCGGTCGAACTGCTCGGTGGTGATCTGCGGCAGCCCCTCCGGCTGGGCCATCTGGTACGCGGCGTTGTTCACCAGGACGTCGATCCGGCCGAACTCGGCGACCGTCTCCTCGACGAGGGCACGGCACGACTCCTCGTCGCGGATGTCGCACTCCTTCACCAGTGCCCGCCGCCCGGCGTCGGTGACCAGCGACGCCGTCTCCTCGGCGTCCTCCGCCTCCTCCGGCAGGTGGGTGAAGGCCACGTCCGCGCCCTCCCGCGCGAAGGCGAGCGCCACGGCCCGGCCGATGCCCGAGTCCCCGCCGGTGATCAGCGTCTTCCGGCCGGTCAACCGGCCGCTGCCGCGGTAGGACTGCTCGCCGTGGTCGGGGCGCGGGGACATGTTCTCGGTGTGGCCGGGGTGCTCGTCGGACTGCTCGGGGTAGGGC
>NZ_WMLF01000794.1 GCF_014156695.1 Streptomyces durbertensis
CTCCCCCACCCACGCGACCTCGGTGGTCATCCCGCGCGTCCTCCCCCGTCTCTGTTGGCAGAATCCTCATCCGTCCGCCCGTCCGTCCTCCCCTGCCGGGCGGTCTTCCGTCGCTCGGCGAGCACGGCCAGGTACGCGGGCGGCACAAAGCGCGTCCGCACCCGCACCGGCGCGCCGCAGCGCGCGGCGAGCGCGTGCACGGCCGCCGCGCCGTACATCCGGCGCAGGCTGACAAACCCGTCGTGCGCCTGCGCCCAGCCGCCGGTCAGCGCCATCAGCGGCACCCCCGCGAGGTACAGCGGGTTGCGCCAGCCGTCCACGACCAGCAGCCGCCGCGCCACGCGCGTGCCCTCCCGGAGCAGGGCGGCCACCCCCGACGGCGGCAGGTGGTGCAGAGAGGTCGTCAGCACGGCGACGTCGTACGAGTCGTCCGGGCGGTCGATCGCGGTCGCGTCCAGCCGGACGACCTCGATCCGCCGGTCCCGGCCGAGCGGCCCGGCGCGCAGGGCCTCGACGACACTCGGGTTCACGTCGCTCACCGTCATCCGCGCGCCCGGCCGCCGCGCCAGCACGTACCGGGCCAGTCGCCCGTGCCCGGCGCCCAGTTCCAGCACGCGAGGGGACGGCACGTCGGCACCGGCCGCCGCCACGGTGAGGCGGCTGTAGGTGCGATAGCCGCCGCTCAGCCGCTGGAAGCGGTCCAGCCCGCGCAGTGCCTGCCGGCACCGGGCACCGGTCTCGGGCCGGTCGATGTACTCCTGGCGCCGGGTCTCGTACCGGCGGTCCCACCACGACGCGTCCGGGCCGCCCCTGGGCATCTGGTCGAGGTCCACGACTGCTTGCTGCTCCTCGTCTCGGGCGGTCGGTCGGACGGCGTCCGGGCGGCGGATCGGCCCGGCGGGCGGTGGCTCGAACGCGACGCTTGTACGTTTTCGACGACCCGTCAAGCAGGAGCAGCCGGAGGACCGGCTACCACTTTCCCGAGCACCGGGTTTGCCTCGGCGGAAGGCGGCGGCTCGCCCAGCAGATCGGCGAACTGCCGCAGTCTGTCGCGGTGTTCACTCGGCGGCAGTACCGCCAGCGCCGCCCGGCAGACGTCGACCCGCTCCCGCGCCATGCGGTGCGCCTCCCGCACCGCGCCCGTCTCCCACACCAGCCGGCACAACCGCTCCTGCCGCCCGCCCCCCGGCC
>NZ_WMLF01000795.1 GCF_014156695.1 Streptomyces durbertensis
GGGACTTCGTACATCACCGACATCAGGACTTCTTCCATGATCGCGCGGAGGCCGCGCGCACCCGTGCGCCGCAGGATCGCCTGATCCGCGATCGCCTCCAACGCACCCCGCTCGAACTCCAACTCCACACCATCAAGCTCGAACAACTTCTGGTACTGCTTCACCAACGCGTTCCGCGGCTCCACCAGAATCTGCAACAACGCCGCACGATCCAGATTATGCACCGACGTGATCACCGGAAGACGCCCGATGAACTCCGGAATCATCCCGAACTTCACCAGATCCTCCGGCATCACCTCCTCGAACAGATTCGAAGCCTCCAACTCCCGCTTCGACCTGATCGTCGCACCGAACCCAATCCCCTTCGCACCCGCCCGCGACTCGATAATCTTCTCCAACCCCGCGAACGCCCCACCCACAATAAACAACACATTCGTCGTGTCGATCTGAATGAACTCCTGATGCGGATGCTTCCGCCCACCCTGCGGCGGCACCGACGCAGTCGTCCCCTCCAAAATCTTCAACAACGCCTGCTGAACACCCTCACCCGACACATCCCGCGTGATCGACGGATTCTCACTCTTCCGCGCGACCTTATCAATCTCATCAATATAGATGATCCCCGTCTCGGCCTTCTTCACATCATAGTCAGCCGCCTGGATCAACTTCAACAAAATGTTCTCGACGTCCTCACCCACATACCCCGCCTCCGTCAACGCAGTCGCATCAGCAATCGCGAACGGAACATTCAACATCCGCGCCAACGTCTGCGCCAACAACGTCTTACCCGACCCCGTCGGCCCCAACAACAAAATATTCGACTTCGCCAACTCGATACCATCGTCCTTCACCCCACCGGACGACGACTCACCCGCCTGCACCCGCTTGTAATGGTTGTACACGGCAACCGACAAAGCCTTCTTCGCCGCCTCCTGCCCCACCACATAACCCTCAAGAAACTCAAAAATCTCCCGCGGCTTCGGCAACTCACCCCACCGAAGATCAGAAGACTCCGCCAACTCCTCCTCAATAATCTCATTACACAGATCGATGCACTCGTCACAGATATACACACCAGGACCTGCGATGAGCTTCTTCACCTGCTTCTGACTCTTCCCACAGAAAGAACACTTCAGCAGATCGCCACCATCACCGATGCGTGCCACGAGGTGCATCCCCTTCGCCTG
>NZ_WMLF01000796.1 GCF_014156695.1 Streptomyces durbertensis
CCTCCACCCCAGTCACCCACCCCAGTCCGGCGGCGCCGTCGGCGGAAGGAGTCGCCTGATGGCCGAGCAGCGGAGCACCCCGCGCACACCGGAAGCCCAGCCGGAGAACGAACCCGTCTTCTCCGTGTCCCACCTGTGGAAGGTCTTCGGCCCGAAGGCCCACCGCATACCCGGCGACGAGTCGCTGGCCTCGCTCGACGCCGCCGAACTCCGCGCCCGCACCGGCTGCACCGCCGCCGTCCGGGACGTCTCCTTCGACGTCCGCCGCGGTGAGGTCTTTGTGGTCATGGGCCTCTCCGGCTCCGGCAAGTCCACCCTCGTACGCTGCCTCACCCGGCTCATCGAGCCCACCAGCGGCGAACTGCGCATCGACGGCGAGGACGTGCTCGCCATGGACCGCGAACGGCTCCGCGAACTCCGCCGCCACCGCGCCGCGATGGTCTTCCAGCACTTCGGCCTGCTGCCGCACCGCACCGTCCTCGACAACGTCGCCTACGGCCTGGAGATCCAGGGCGTGAAGAAGGCCGTCCGCCGCGAGGTCGCCGCCCGCATGGTCGACAAGGTCGGCCTCACCGGCCTCGGCGAACGCCGCCCCGCACAGCTCTCCGGCGGCCAGCAGCAGCGCGTCGGCCTCGCCCGGGCGCTCGCCACCGACCCCGAAGTACTGCTCTTCGACGAGCCGTTCAGCGCGCTCGACCCGCTGATCCGCCGCGACATGCAGGAGGAGGTCATCCGGCTCCACCGCGAGGAGGGCCGCACGATGGTCTTCATCACCCACGATCTCTCCGAGGCACTGCGCCTCGGCGACCGCATCGCCCTCATGCGCGACGGCCGGATCGTGCAGCTCGGCACACCCGAGGAGATCGTCACCACGCCCGCCGACGACTACGTCCGCGACTTCGTCCGCGACGTGCCCCGCGAACAGGTCGTCACCGTGCGCCGCGCGATGCGGCCGCCCACCGCCGGCGAGGCCGACACGGGTGTGGTCCTGCCCGCCGACACCGTCGTCGCCGACGCCATCGAGGCCGTCGCCAGGACCGGCGAGCACGTCCGCGTCGTCGAGGACGGCCGCACGGTCGGCGTCGTCGACCGCGACCGGCTGCTGGCCGTCGTCGCCGGACTCGACGGCCGCCCCGAGGAACGGGAGGTGGTGGCCGTATGAGCGCCGCCCCCGGCACCCTCACCCC
>NZ_WMLF01000797.1 GCF_014156695.1 Streptomyces durbertensis
GTGCCCGCTGGCGGTGCCGCAGCTCCAGTGCCGCGATCGGCATGCCGGTGGTGTTGGTGGCGAAGCAGGTCAGCCGCAGTCCGTCGGCGTCGGTGATCCGCAACTGGGCGCCGGGATGGGGCCGTTCCTTCCGCACGATCAGCCGCATTCCCTTCGGCCAGCCCTTGAGGCAGTCGCCGGACAGTTCGGCGACCCAGGCGCCGTCCCGGATCTCGCCGCCGGGCTCGACCGCTGCCGTCCAGGCCGTGGCGGGAACCTTGAGGACGGCCTGGTGGATCTGCTCGGTGATGGTCATGCCGACCGAGTACGACAGCCACCGGCCGCGCTGGGCGAGCCAGGCGACGAACTCGTGGGTGCCGCCGCCGGAGTCGGTACGGATCAGCGTCCGGCGTCCGCGCCGGTACTTCTTCGGCAGTTGCGCCAGGACGAGTCGGGTCGTGGTGATGTGGTCGGCGGCGGTGTTGCTGCCAGCGTTTCCCGGCCTGAGCAGGCCGGCCACCGGCTCACCGCTCCCGCCGCTTCCGTGATCGACGAAAGCCATCAGGGGATGGTGTCCGAAGGTCTTCTTCCAGGTCGCGGTGGCGTCCTGCTTCTCCGAGTGGGCCAGCACGAGCACCCCGTCCAGGTCCACGATCACCTGCCCCGCGGCATCCGGAGCCGCAGTGCCGGCCAGCTTCCAGACGTACTCACGCGCTTCGGCCCGAGCGGCCCTGATCGCGGCCAGGGCCTTCGGCCCGGCTGCGGCGAGGGAGTCGACGAGCCGGGAGACCGTGGGGTCGGAGGCCACCGGCCCGAACACGCCGGGCTCGGCCCGCAGAGTCCCGACATCCGCGAGGCAGTCCCCGCCCAGCGCGACCGAGAGGGCCACGTCCAGCAGGATCTTCCCCGGATCGTGCACCGCCCGCGGCCGTCGCCAGGGCGCAAGCGCCGCCGATACCGCCTGGTCCAGCCCGGTCTTGCGGACCGTCTCGACCAGCAGCACGGCCCCGGCCTGGGACACCACCCCACGGCCACCGCCCTCGATGCGGACACGCGGATAGGACCCGATACGCTTCTTCACCTGGGAAGTGCCTCCGACGGTGGCAGAAACAAGGACCTCGACAATCCTCATTCTTGCTGGTCAGAGGCACTTCTCGCTTACCTGACCACCCGTCGGACAGACCGCTTCATGAAAGCGCGAGGCTA
>NZ_WMLF01000798.1 GCF_014156695.1 Streptomyces durbertensis
ACCCCGCCCCGCCGCCCGCCGATCCTGTGCCGTCCGTCACTCGCCGCCCGGCGGCGCGGGGCGTCAACTGCCGTAGCGGCGGCGGGCCTCGGCGACCTGGCCCAGCACCTGCGGCAGGATCCGGCTGCCGGCCGGCACCAGCGGCGGCTCGTACGTCCAGGCGTGCCCGACCCAGGGGTCGGCGAGGTGGTCGTCGCTGACCGGACTGATCCGCAGCAGCGAACGCCACAGCGGGTCGAGCAGCGGACCGTAGCCGCCGGAGTCCTCCCGGTCGGCCACCATCATCAGGTGGACGCCGACCGCCGGGCCCTCGTCGGCGAGGTAGCGGAGCTGGGTGACCGCCCGGTCGTCGAAGCCGTGCGGGAAGTCGTGCACGACAAGCAGCTGGTCGGCGGTGTCGATCTCCGGCGGCAGCGAGTCCAGCGCCCGGTTCCGCACGGCCATCTGCACGAGGTCGACGCGCCGGGTGAGCGTGGCCAGCAGCTCGGCGACACCGGCCGCGCCCCGGGCCGGGGGTCCGCCGAGCAGTCCGCTGTCGGTGAGCGGTGCGTAGCCGTTCGCGTGGGCGCCGGCCGCGTCGACGACGTGGACGGTGAGGTCGCCGACGGGGTGGATCGCCAGCAGTCGGCCCGCGATGGCGGTCGCCAGGTCGCCGGCGAGGCGGCGCAGCTCGTCCGGCGCCACCAGCGCGGCGGCCTGCGAGGTGCGGCCGGCGTCGATCCACAGGCCGCGTTCCAGCGGGAGCCGCATCAGCATGGGGATGCGCAGGTCGGCCCGCTCCGGCAGGCTGATGTCGCCCAGCCGCACCGCCATCGGGGTCTCCATGGGGACGCGGTAGCCGTGCCACACGGGGTTGTCCCAGCGGGCGAACTCCGGCGGCAGCGCCGGCTCCACCACCTGGGACTCGGCCGAGAGCTGCGCCAGGTCGCGGTCCAGCACGGACCGGGCCCGCTCGACGAGTTCCCGGTGCCTGGCGCGGGCGGCGGACCGCGCGGTGTCGGCGGCCGGGCCGGAACGTGTCGCCGGGTCGGCCAGGGCCTGGTCCAGCTCCTTCTCCATACGGGAGTCGGCGAAGTCGACCGCGCTGCGGTAGGCGGCGACCGTCCGGGCCAGGTCCTCGAACATGCCCCAGACCTGGTTGTAGAGGCGTTCGTTCATCGACCAGCCGCTGGCGTCGCCC
>NZ_WMLF01000799.1 GCF_014156695.1 Streptomyces durbertensis
GTTCGCGAAGGGTCGGCCTCGGCGGCGGACACGCGGGCGGCGAGACGCGCGGCGTGGGTGGGGCCGTCCGGCACGTGCGCGGGCCGACCCTTCGCGAACTCCTCGCGCAGCACCGGCAGGACCTCCTCGCCGAGCATGTCGAGCTGCTCCAGCACGGTCTTCAGCGGCAGTCCGGCGTGGTCCATCAGGAAGAGCTGTCGCTGGTAGTCGCCGAAGGACTCGCGGAAGGTCAGCGTCTTCTCGACGACCTCCTGCGGGCTTCCGACGGTGAGCGGCGTCTGCTCGGTGAACTCCTCCAGCGAGGGGCCGTGCCCGTAGACGGGCGCGTTGTCGAAGTAGGGCCGGAACTCCCGTACGGCGTCCTGGGAGTTGCGCCGCATGAAGACCTGGCCGCCGAGGCCGACGACCGCCTGCTCGGCCGTACCGTGCCCGTATTCGGCGTACCGCCTGCGGTAGAGGTCGATGAGGCGCTGGAAGTGCTCCTTGGGCCAGAAGATGTTGTTGGCGAAGAAGCCGTCGCCGTAGTAGGCGGCCTGTTCGGCGATCTCGGGGCTGCGGATGGAGCCGTGCCAGACGAAGGGCGGCAGCCCGTCGAGCGGCCGGGGGGTGGCGGTGAAGCCCTGGAGGGGTGTGCGGAACCGGCCCTCCCAGTCGACGACGTCCTCCCGCCACAGCCGGTGCAGCAGGGCGTAGTTCTCGATGGCCAGCGGGATGCCCTGCCGGATGTCCTGGCCGAACCAGGGGTAGACGGGGCCGGTGTTGCCGCGTCCCATCATCACGTCGACCCGGCCGTCGG
The DNA here is from genome assembly GCF_014156695.1 of Streptomyces durbertensis. Lineage (GTDB taxonomy): Bacteria > Actinomycetota > Actinomycetes > Streptomycetales > Streptomycetaceae > Streptomyces > Streptomyces durbertensis. Next base: position 797 of record NZ_WMLF01000799.1, read on the forward strand.
CCAGGTGCTGCAGCATCGCGAAGTCCTCGGCGATCTTCACCGGGTCGTTGGTGGTGATGAGCGTGGTGGAGGTGGAGAGGATGAGCCGCTCGGTGCGGGCTGCGACGTAGCCGAGCATGGTGGTCGGCGACGACGGCACAAACGGCGGGTTGTGGTGCTCGCCGGTCGCGAAGACGTCGAGTCCGACCTCCTCGGCCTTGAGCGCGATCGCGACCATGGCCTTGATCCGCTCGTGCTCGGTCGGGGTGCGGCCGTTGGTCGGATCGGTCGTGACGTCACCGACGGTGAAGATGCCGAACTGCACCGCGCTCACCTCTCAGGTAATTGATTCTTCAACTACTAGGCTCCAACACTTCTCCCCCACCGCCTATTCCCACC
>NZ_WMLF01000008.1 GCF_014156695.1 Streptomyces durbertensis
GTAGTCGACGCCGAGGGCCTCGAGCCGGGCGTAGTGGGCGGCCGTCACGCGCCGGTCGAAGTCGTCGAAGTCGCGGGTGGCGGGGTCGCTCCAGACGACCTCGGCGAAGGCGGCGAGGCGGGGGAAGACCTGGTAGTCGAACCGCTGCTGGTTCTCCACGACCTCGGTCCACAGGTTGGCCTGGGCGCCGATGACGTGCCGGGCGGCGTCGGTGCCGGCGAGCTGCGGCGGCACGGGCTCGAAGTGGTAGACGTCCCGCAGGGTGCGGACGTAGCCGATGGGGACGGGTTCGTCGTCGCCGTCGGCCTGCCGGTGGTCGAGGTAGACGTGCTGTTCGGGGCACATGATCACGTCGTGGCCGGCGCGGGCGGCCTCGACGCCGCCGGCGTAGCCGCGCCAGGAGGAGACGGTGGCGCCGGGGGTGAGGCCTTCGCCTTCCGGGCCGAGGCTGTCGCCCTCCAGGATCTCGTCCCAGCCGACGAGTCGGCGGCCGCGCGCGGCGAGCCAGCGGTCGAAGTGCCGGATGAACCAGGCCTGGAGTCCGTCCTCGTCGCGCAGCCCGAGTTCGGCGATGCGGCGCTGGGCGGTGGCGGAGGCGCGCCACTGGTCCTTGACGGCCTCGTCGCCGCCGAGGTGGACGAACTCGCCGGGGAAGACGTCGAGTACCTCCTCCAGCACGTTCTCGAAGAAGCGGAGGGTGTGTTCGGTGGGGGCGAGGATGTGCGGGCTGACGCCCCAGCCGGTCCACACGTCGAGTCCGGCGGCCTGCTCGGGGGTGAGGGCGTCGGTGTTGCCGAGTTCGGGGTAGGCGGTGACGGTGGCCTGGGAGTGTCCGGGGATGTCGATCTCGGGTACGACGGTGATGTGGCGTGCGGCGGCGTAGGCGACGATCTCCCGCAGGTCGTCCTGGGTGTAGCGGCCGCCGTGGACGCGCTCGTCCCACAGGTCGGAGGCGGTGTGCCCGACGCGGGTGCGGGGCCGCCGGGCGCCGACCTCGGTGAGTTTCGGGTAGCGGCGGATCTCCATGCGCCAGCCCTGGTCGTCGGTCAGGTGCAGGTGCAGGACGTTGAGTTTGTGCGCGGCGAGCAGGTCGAGGGTGCGCAGCACGCCTTCCTTGGGCGTGAAGTGGCGGGAGACGTCGAGCATGAAGCCGCGCCAGCGCATGCGGGGCCGGTCGCTGATCCGGGCGTGCGGCAGTGTCCAGGCCGTGGTGCGGCCGAGGTTCGCGCGCCGGTGGGCGTCGGGGCCGAGGAGTTGGCGCAGTGTCTGGGCGCCCCAGAAGACGCCGGCGGCGTCGCCGCCGAGGAGTTCCACGCCGTGCTCGGTGATCTCCAGCCGGTACGCCTCGGGGTCGGGCACGGCGGCCGGGTCGACGGCGAGCCGCAGCACGGGGCCGTCGGCGTGCCCGGTGTGCGGGGGCAGGTCGAGGCCGGTGGCGGTGCCGACCGTGGCGCGCAGCCAGCGGGCGACGTCCTCGGTGCCGGGCCCGGCGTCCAGGACGGTGCCCGCGTCGAGTGTCAACTCACCTCCGTCCACGCGTACTTCGCGGGGGGCGGGGACAAGGCCGAGGCCGGGGAGCGGGGTGTCGGTCATGGGGGATCAGTCCTTCACCGCGCCGCCGAGTCCGGAGACCAGGCGGCGCTGCACGAGTACGAAGAAGACGAGTACCGGGATCGTCATCACGGTGGAGGCGGCCATCACGCCGCCCCAGTCGGGGGTGTCGGTGTCGAAGAAGACGAGCAGGGCCATGGGCAGTGTGGAGTTCTCGGTGGCGCTGATGATGAACGACTTGGCGAAGAGGAAGTCGTTCCAGGTGGAGATGAAGGAGAACACGCTGACCGCGGTGAGTCCGGGGAAGACCAGCGGGAAGAGGATCTGCCACAGGAAGCGGGTGCGGCTCGCGCCGTCGAGGTACGCCTGTTCCTCCAGCGACTCGGGGACGGCCCGGACGAAGCCGCGCAGCATCCAGATCGCGAACGGCAGGGAGAACGCCAGGTGCGGCAGCACCAGCGAGCCGAGAGTGTTGAGCAGTCCGGCGTCCCGCATCAGGAAGAACATGGGGATGGTCAGCGCCTCGATCGGCACCATCTGGGCGACCAGGAACATGATCAGCAGGGTGGTGCGGAACCTGAACCGGAAGCGGGTGACGGCGGTCGCGGCGAGGAAGGCGATCAGCGCGGAGGCCAGGACGACCGTGCCGGCGACGAGCAGGCTGTTGAGGAAGTACCGCCCGAGGTCCTGCTGTTCGAAGACGCGCCGGAAGGAGTCGAGGGTGGGGCTGAGGGTCCAGGGTCGCGGCTCGGTGGACTGCACCTCGCCGGCCGGTTTGAACGCGGACAGCGCCATCCAGTACAGCGGGAAGGCGACCACCACGGCGACGAGCAGGGCGGTCACCTCGGCGGCCAGCCGCCAGGGTCGTCGGATCACAGCTCCTCCCCCTTCCGGCGGATGATCCGCAGGTAGACCAGCGTCACGGCGAGCAGGATCAGCAGCATCACGACGCCGATCGCCGAGCCGAGGCTGTACTGCGAGGAGGCGAACGCCTTCTGGTACGCGTACACGTTGAGCACCAGGTTCTGGCCGGCGATGCCGCCGCCTCCGGTCATCACGTAGATCTGGGTGAACACCTTGAAGTCCCAGATGATCGACTGGATCGTCACCACGGCGAGGATGGGCCGCAGCATCGGGGCCATGACGCTGCGCCAGATCCGCCAGGTGGAGGCGCCGTCCAGGGACGCGGCCTCCAGCACCTCGGAGGGGATCGCGCGGATGCCGGCGTACATCGTCACCATCACAAACGGGAACGAGCACCAGACCACCGCGAACAGCACCAGGGCGAAGGCGCTGTACCGGCCGTAGGTCCAGGAGTAGTCCTCCAGGCCGAGCAGCTTGTTGGCCGGTCCGAAGTCGGCGTCGAAGAGGAACACCCACACGGTGGAGCCGGTGATGGCCGGGGTCGCCCACGCGCCGAGCGAGGCCAGCATCAGCAGCGTCCTCGGCACGGCCCGGATCCGGGTGAGCAGCACGGCGAGCGCGCAGCCGACGGCGAGCGTGCACAGCACGCAGGCGGCGGCGAAGACGACGGTGGCGCCGAGCACGCTCCAGAACTGCTCGTCGGCGAGGAGTTCGCGGTAGTTGTCCAGGCCCCGGAAGGTGGTCGGTTCACCGCCGCTGACCTGGGCCTGGGTGTACTCGAGGAAGGAGATCAGGCCGAGCTGGTAGATCGGGTAGACCAGCAGCCCGGCCAGTACGACAAGTGCGGGGGCCAGGTAGAGCCACGGCGTCCAGCCGGCTCCCCGCACGTCCGTGACCTTGGTGGTGCGGGCCATGTGTCAGCTCGCGGTCTTGGTGAAGGTGTCGTTCATCCTGTGTGCGGCGTCGGCGGAGGCGGTGTCGACGTCCTTCCGGCCGCTGGCGATCTCCTGGAACATCGTGGGCAGCACCTGGCCGGCGTCGATCTGGCCCCAGGCGGGGGTGGCGGGGACAAAGCGGGCCCCGGCCTGGAGGGTGCGGACGAACGGCTCGACAAACGGCTCGTCGGCGGCGACCTCCTCGCGGACGTCGTCGAACGTCGGCAGGAAGCCCATGGCCTCGAACAGTTCGCGCTGCGTCTGCTTCCCGGCCAGCTCGCGCATCAGCTCGACGGCGAGCGTGCGGTGGGAGGTGCTGCGCAGCACGCCGAGGTTGTTCCCGCCGGCGAACGCCGGGGCGATCTCGCCGGACCTCACGCCGGGCAGCGGCACCACGGCGTACTTCCCCTTCACCCCGCCGGCCTCGACGGCCTGGCGGCTGAAGTCGCCGGCGATCGCCATGCCCGCCTTGCCGGCGGCGAACGCCTCGACGGTGTCGTTGCCGCCCATCCGGGCGCAGCGGGACGCCGGGCAGTTGTCCTTGCCGAACAGGTCCGTGTAGGCGGTGATGCCGGCGCGGGAGGCGGGGCTGTCGACGGCCGCGCGGAACTTCCCGTCCCGCTCGGTGGCGATGTCGCCGCCGTGTGCCCAGACGAAGGGCATCGCGCCGTAGGTGTAGGCGCCGCCGACGGCGAGGCCGTACAGGTCGGGCCGCTCGGCGCGGATGCGGCGGGCGGTGTCGGCGACCTCCTTCAGCGTGCGCGGCGGCTTCAGCCCGAGGTCGTCGAAGACGTCGGTGCGGTAGTAGAGGGCGCGCACGCCGACGAAGAGCGGTGCGCCGTAGACCTTGCCGTCGACGGTGACCGAGGCGCGGGCGGTGCCGTCGGTGTCCTTCGCCTCGTCCCAGGCGTCGAACTCCTCGGTCACGTCGGCGAGTCCGCCGTCCCGGACGTAGCCGGCGGTGTCGGTGTTGCCGTACTCGACGAGGTCGGGGGCGGAGGCGGGGTCGTTGAAGGCCGCCTTCATCCGCTCGGCGCGGCTTTCCACCGGTATGTAGCGGACGTCGACCTTCACGCCCTCGTGGCGCGCGGTGAAGGCCTTCACCGCCTTGTCGACGATCGCGGCCTTCGGCTTGTTGTTCACCTCCTGGAACAGCCAGACGCGCAGCGTGCCGGTCTTCCGGTCGGTGCCGTCGCCGCGGTTGTCGGAGGTGCTGGGCGCGCAGCCGGTCGCGGTGGCCGTGAGGCCGGCGAGCAGCAGCGCGGACAGGGTCGTCGTGAGACGTGTGGAGAGTTTCATGGCCGCACTCCCTGCGTTGTTGCGTCATGCGCAACGGGCGTTTCGTTCCGCACAATTGGGCGCAGGCTATGGCGCGCCGTTCGTCTCGAACAAGAGAGCTGGCGAAGCTGTGATCCCCAGCCGCACTCCCTGCAACGCCCGGCCCCGAGCGGCCCTCCAGCGGGGCGAGAGGCGCGCCCGGAAGGCTGGCCGGCGACCGCGCCGTTCGGGCGCGCGGCCGTCCCTTCGGGGACGGGTGGGCACGTGAGAGGAGCTGCCATGTCTCGGCCGGCCAGTACCCCCCGGCACCCCGTGGTGACCGGAGACCTCTACGCGGAGGTGCGGACCTTCTACGCCCGCCAGATGCGGCGGGTCGACTCACTGGACATCGAGGGCTTCGCGGACACGTTCGTCGAGGACGGCGAGGTGGTGCACGCCGGGGGCCGGCGGCAGCGGGGCCGGGCGGAGATGATCGCCGGGATGCGCGCGGCGCTGCCCCGCTACCGGGACATCGCCGTCCGGCACTGGTTCGACCACCTTCTCATCGAGCCGGACCCGGCCGATCCGGACGTCATCCGCACCTCGTACTACACCCTGGTCACCCAGACCGACCGCTCCGGGAAGGTCTGTTTCCAGCCGACGTTCACCGTGGCGGACGTGCTCGTCCGCCGGGACGGCCGGCTGCTCACGCTCTCCCGGGTCATCGAGCAGGACTCCCCGGTCGAACCGGCGGTCGGCTCCGAGGAGCGGTCGGCTGCCTGACCGCCCGGAACGCCCGAGCGGCCCCTGCCCCCCTGCGCGGGGTGGCCGGGGCCGCTCGGCGGCGTGCGCCGCGCTCAGTCGATACCGCGGCAGATGTGGTGGTCCCGCGGGTCGTCGTCCGGTTCTCCCGCGAGCAGCAGCGGCGGCGGGGAAGGGGTTCGACCCTCGTGCGGCGCCGTCGGCGGCGGGGTGGTGGTGGACAGGCGTGGCGGGGTGAGCGTTGGTGCGGCCATGGGTCTCGCTCCTTCTATCCGGTGCCTTCCCGTCCTTCCCTTCCCGCCGGGCGGAGGAGAAGCCGGGAAGGCCGGGAAGGCCGGGAAGGCCGGGAAGGAGGGGCAAGGCGGGAAGGCACGGTCAGGCGTGGCAGGCGGGGACTCCGCCGTGGAACTCGGCCATCTCGCCGAACGACGCCACGATGTCCAGTCGGGCGCCCGGCTCCAGGCCGTCGAGCTCGGCGTAGGCGCGGTGCAGGTTGCCGACCAGGCGCTCCGGGTCGACCAGGTGGGAGAACGCGCCCAGTGGTGTGCGCCGGGCGAGGTCGAGAACGGTGAGACGGTCGCGCTTCCCGCGTTCGGCGACCTCGCCGATCCAGCGCAGGTAGGCCTCCGTCTCGTCCAGGAGTTCCGCGCCGCCCACCGGCCCGTGCCCTGGCACGACGATCTCCGGTCGCAGGGCGCGGAGTTCGGACAGCGCGCGGAGCGAGCCGCTGAGCGATCCCATCAGCACGTAGGGCGTCACGCCGGACCACACGAGGTCCCCGGTGAGGACCGTCGATCGCTCGGGCACCCAGACCACCACGTCGCTCGCCGTGTGGGCGGGCCCGACGTCGCGCAACTCCGCCCGTAGGCTGCCGAGATGGAGTGTCAGCTCGCCCTCGAAGGTGAGGGTCGGCAGGGTGAGCGGGGTCTCGCCCCAGCGCACGTCCGGCCAGAGGTGCTGCATGTGCAGGCCGGCCTCTTCGGAGTCGGCCCGGGTCCGCGCCGAGGCGATGACCCTGGCACGCGGGGTGAACTGCGAGTTCCCGTAGGTGTGGTCGCCGTGGAAGTGGGTGTTGACCAGGTGGTCCGGGCCGTCCGGCACGACCCGCTGGACGGCCTTCCGCAGCGCGGTGGCCCGTTCCTCGGTCGCCGCGGTGTCGACGAGCAGGGCGGTGTCGTCACCGACGACCAGCCCGGCGTTGTTGAGGCACCAGCCACCGTCGGGCTGCACGAACGCGTGGACGCCGTCGGCGAGTCGGTCGAGCCGGGTGGGGGCGAGCAGGGGTGCGCTCACGGTGGTCATGCGGTCTCCGCTCGGTCGGGGGGCAGCCGGGTGAAGCGGCCCTGGTGGAAGAGCAACGGGTCGGGGGTGCCGGCGGTCGCGGAGACGCCGACGACGGCGCCGAGCAGCAGGACGTGGTCCCCCGCCGGGATCTCGTCCCGCAGCAGGCACTCGAAGTACGCCTGCGCGCCGGGCATCACGGCGTTGCCCGTGGCGCCCGGGACCGCCCCGAGCCGTTGCATGGCGGCGTGCCCGGACGGGCGGTCGGGCCGGCTGAACTCCGCGGCGAGCGCGGCCTGCGCGGCGCCCAGCACGTTGACGGCGTAGGAGCCGTGGCTGCTGATGTGCGGACGGATCCGGCCCTCGGCGCGGACCGACACGAGCATCAGCAGCGGGTCGAGCGAGACGGAGGTCAGGCTGTTGAGGGTCATCACGGCCGTCTCCGCGCCGCAGCCCCGGGTGAGCAGGGTGACGCCCGTGGGGAAGCACCCCATCGCCGCCCGGAAGGCGCGCGTCTCGGGGGCGCGTGGCAGGGTGCCGGTCGCGTGGGTCATGGTGGGCTCCGTCTCCGCGTGGGCTGGTGTGCTGCGGTCCGCGCGTCCCGCGGGCCGCCGGGTGTCAGTAGTTGCCCAGGCCGCCGCAGACGTTCATGGCCTGGGCCGTGACGGAGCCGGCGACGTCGGACGCCAGGTAGCCGACGAGCCCGGCCACCTCCTCGGGAGTCGAGTACCGCCCCAGCGGGATCTTCGCGGTGAACCGTTCGTGGATCGCCTCCTCGGTCACCCCGTGGTGGGCCGCGTACCCGCGCCTCACCCGCTCGGCCATCGGCGTCTCCACGTAGCCGGGGCAGACCGCGTTGACCGTGATGCCGGTCTTCGCCAGTTCCTTGCCGACCGCCTTGGTGAAGCCGATGACGCCGTGCTTGGAGGCCGAATAGGGCGCGGCCAGTTCGACGCCCTGCTTGCCGCCGGTGGAGGCGATGTTGATGATCCGCCCCCAGTCGCCGTCGCGCATCCGGCCGGCGGACAGCACCTCGCGGGTCATCCGGAAGGTGCCGTTGAGGTTGGTCTCGATGACGTCGTCCCAGAGTTCGTCGGGGAGTTCGGCGGTGACGCCGCCACCGCCCCGGCCCGCGTTGTTCACCAGGACGTCGATCCGCCCGTACTCGGCGACGGCCGCGGCGACGGCGTCCCTGATCTGCTCCGGCCGGGTGACGTCGCACTCGGTGCCCCCGACCTCCAGGCCCTCGGCCCGGAGCCGCTTCACCAGCGCGGCCACCCCCTCGGCGCTCCGCGCCACCCCGAACACGGCCATCCCCCGCCGGGCCAGCAGTTCGGTCACGGCGAGGCCGATCCCGCTGGTGGCGCCGGTGACCAGGGCGACGTGCCCGCCCGCTCGTCCCGCGTCTGTCATCACGTTCTCCCGTCCGATGGTCCCTCGCGCCGCGGTGACGTGTGCGGCGTCGCGGTGGACCCGACGGTGGCCCGGTGGCCTCGGGGCGCTCTCAACAGCGCGTGGAGCGGCTCTGGAGCGCGCGCGCCCGCGCCGCGGCCCCAGCCGCGCCCTAGCCCGGCTCGATGTCCCGTCCAGGGCCCCCGGTCACGCTCTGCCCCCTGCCGAGCGGACCTACCGAGGAGGGCGTGTGCCCGTACAGACGATTCCTGACGTGCGGAAGTCGGTGACCGTGGCGGCCACGCCCGAGCACTGCTTCCGGGTGTTCACCGAGCGGCCGATGAACTGGTGGCCGCCCAGCCACGTGCTGGTGCGCGAGGAGCGCGTCGGCCTCCGTTTCGAACCGGAGGTCGGCGGCCTCTACTACGAGTGGGACGTGAGCGGGAACCGGGTCGACTGGGGCCGGATCAAGGAGTGGCGGCCGGGCCGCCGGATCGTGATGACGTGGCGGGTGGACGCCAGCTGGCAGTCGATCCCCGACGACGAGCGGGCGAGCGACATCGAGGTCGACTTCGTCGACGAGGGCGACGGCCGGACCCGGATCGAGCTGGCGCACGTGCGGCTGCACCGACACGGTGAGGGCGCCGAGCGGATCTTCCAGGCGCTGGACGGCCCCAGCCCGGGCGAGACGCTCGAACGGCTCGCCAGGCTCTTCTGAGGAACCGGAACCGGAGGTCAGGAAGGATGCCTGTGGACAGCATGCCGGACACCGCCGCGAGGGCGGGTCTGCTCGCGGAGGCCGAGAAGGTGCGGCTCCTCGCCGCCGAGCGCGCCGCGGAGGCGGACGGACGACAGGCCCTGGACGCCGACGTCGTGGCGGCCGTGCGGGCCGCCGGCTTCAGCCGGCACCTGGTCGCCGCCCGGTGGGGCGGCACCGAGGGCACGTTCCGGGAGCTGACGGCCGCGGTGATCGAGGTCGGCACCGGCTGCGCGGCCACCGCCTGGTGCGCGTCGCTGGCCGCCTACTCGGCCCGGATCGCCACCCACCTCCCGGAGGAGGGCCAGCAGGCGGTCTGGGCCGCCGGGCCCGACGTGGGCATCGCGACCGGGCTGATGCCGGCCGGTCGCGCCACCCCGGCGGCGGACGGCTGGCGGCTCAGCGGCCAGTGGGACTACGTCAGCGGCGTCGACGACGCCGACTGGCTGCTGCTGTGCGCCCTGGTCCCCCCGTCGGACGAGGCGCCGGGCGCGGGCGGTCAGGCGGCGGGCGTGGGCACTCAGGCGCCGCCCCCGGCACGCTTCTTCGCCCTGCCCCGCGGTTCCTGGACCGTCCCGCGGACCTGGGACAACGTAGGCATGCGGGCCACCGGGAGCCACACGGTCCTGGTCGAGAACGCCGCCGTGCCCGCCGCTCTCTCGTTCGACCGCATGGCGCTGCTGACCGGGCGCAACCCGGCGTCGCCCCTGCCCGCGCACAACCTGCCGTTGCAACTGGTCAGCGGGCTGCCGTTCGTCGCACCGGCGACGGGTGCCGCGCTCGGCGCCTGGCAGGCGGCGGCCGACGGGGTCGTGGGCCGCCGCCGCACCTCCGAGAACGAGGTCCGGCTCACCCGGGCCGCGGGACGGCTGGCCGCGGCCCGGGCGCTGGTGGAGGAGAACGCCGCCGTCGCGGACGGCACCGAGCGCTCGCGCGCGCTGGTGGGCCGGGCCGAACGCAACGCGGCGACCGCCGCCGAGCTGCTGCGGGAGGCGATGTCGCCGCTGCTCGGCTGCGCCGGCACGGGCGGACTGGCGGGGGGCGGCGCCTTCCAGCGGCACTGGCGGGACGTCACCACCGCGACCAGCCACGTCGTGCTGCAGTACGAGACCTCCGCCGCCCGCACCTACACGGCGGCCAGGTTGGGCCCCACCCGGCCCTGAACCCCGGCCCCGGCACGGCTGCTGAACCGGCCGTGCCGGGCCGGGGCCGTTCGACGGCGACTCAAGGCCGGTTGGAGCCGCCGTCCCTACCTTCCGGTCATGGAGAACCCTGTGACCGGCGGCCCGCTGCGCGGGCTGCGTGTACTGGAACTCGCCGCGATCGGCCCGGCCCCGTTCGCCTGCATGCTGCTGGCCGACCTGGGGGCGGACGTCGTCCGGATCGACCGGCCGGGCGTACCACGGGCGTTCGGCGACTGGCACCGCGTGCTGGACCGGGGCCGCCGCTCGATCGCCCTGGACCTGAAGGACCCGGCGGACGTGCGGACGGTGCTGCGGCTGGTGGAGCGCTCCGACGTGCTGGTGGAGGGCTTCCGGCCGGGCGTGACCGAACGGCTGGGGCTGGGCCCCGCGGATTGCCTGGCCCGCAACCCCGGCCTCGTCTACGGCCGCATGACCGGCTGGGGGCAGGACGGCCCGCTGGCCTCCGCGCCGGGCCACGACATCAACTACCTCGCGTTGAGCGGCGCGTTGGCCGCGATCGGCGAGGACGGCGGGCCGCCCGTGCCCCCGCTGAACCTGCTCGGCGACTTCGCCGGCGGCGGGCTGCCGCTCGCCTTCGGCATCATGGCGGCGCTGTACGAGCGCCGCGCCTCGGGCCTGGGCCAGGTCGTCGACGCGGCCATCACCGACGGCACCGCCTCGATGCTGGGCATGCTCTCGGCCATGCTCGGGGCCGGCTCCTGGCGCTCGGAACGCGGCCGGAACGTGCTCGACGGCGGGGCGCCGCACTACGGCGTCTACCGCTGTGCCGACGGCGGTTACGTGGCGGTCGGGGCGCTGGAGGACCGCTTCTACCGGTGCCTGCTGACCGGGCTCGGGCTGTCTCCTCAGGAGGTGCCGGACCGGTCGGACCAGGCCGCCTGGCCGGCGCTGCGAGGCGTGTTCGCCGCCCGCTTCGCCACCCGGACGAGGGACGAGTGGGCGCGGCACTTCGAGGGTACTGACGCGTGTGTCACCCCCGTTCTGTCGCTGGCAGAAGCCGCCCGCCACCCCCACCAGCGGGCGCGCGGCACGTACCGGGAGGTGGACGGGGTGATCCAGCCGGCGCCGATGCCCCGGTTCAGCCGCACGCCGGCTCCCGGCCACCGCCCACCGGGTCGCCCCGCCGACGCGCCGACGACGCCCGCCGACGCGCCACCGGCCTCGCCCGCCGACGCGCCACCGGCTTCCCGGGTCGACGTGCCAGCGGCCTCGCCGGCCGTCGCCGCGGCGTCCAGCGGCGTTGCAGTCGGGCTCAAGTCCCGCGTCGCAACGTGGCCTTCCGACTGTGACAGGAGGCAGCCATGAAAGCCCTGGTCCTATGCGGAGGCTCGGGGACCCGCCTGCGGCCGTTGAGCCACTCCATGCCCAAGCAGCTCATCCCGGTGGCCAACCAGCCTGTGCTGGTCAGGGTCATGGGAAACCTGCTGGAGCTGGGGATCACGGACGTCGGAGTGATCGTCGGGGACCGTAGAGCGGAGATCGAGGAGGTGCTGGGCGACGGCTCCTCCCTCGGCGTACGCGTCACCTACCTGCGACAGGACGCGCCCCTGGGCCTCGCCCACTGCGTCCGCCTCGCCCGGGACTTCCTCGGCGACGAGGACTTTGTCCTCTACCTGGGCGACACGGTGCTCACCGACGGCATCACCGACCTCGCGGCGGAGTTCCACGCCACCCGCCCGGCCGCCCAGCTGGTGGTCCAGAAGGTTGCGGACCCGCGCGCGTTCGGCGTCGCGGAGACCACTGAGGACGGCAGGGTCACCGGCCTGGTGGAGAAGCCGCAGCACCCCCGCACCGACCTGGCGGTGGTCGGCGTGTACTTCCTCACCTCCGCCATCCATCGCGCCGTCGACGCGATCCGGCCGAGCGCACGCGGCGAGCTGGAGATCACCGACGCGATCCAGTGGCTGGTCGACCAAGGCCTCGAGGTGCGCGCGAGCGTCTACAGCGGCTTCTGGCGGGACACCGGCAAGGTGGAGGAGGTGCTGGACTGCAACAGGGAGCTGCTGAACTCCCTCACACCGGAAGTCGTCGGCGAGGTCGACGCGGACAGCGTGCTGACGGGCCCTGTGGTGGTCGAGCCGGGGGCGCGGGTCGTGCGCTCCACGATCACCGGCCCGGCGATCGTCGGTGCCGGAACCCTGGTGACGGACAGCAGCATCGGCCCGTACACCTCCATCGGCGCCGGGTGCCTGCTGGACACCGCCGGCATCTCCGACTCGATCATGCTGGCCGGATCGAGCGTCTGCCAGGTGCGCGAGGTGCGCGGCTCGGTGATCGGGCGCGGCGCCTCCGTGCTGACCGGCATGGCCCAGCACCGGCTGGTGGTCGGCGACCACACCCGGGTGGAGTTCGCGGCATGAGGATCCTGGTCACCGGAGGGGCCGGTTTTATCGGGTCCTGCTACACGCGGATGGCGCTCGACGACCGGCTGCCCGGCCTCACCGAGGCGCGGATCACCGTACTCGACAAGCTCACCTACGCCGGCAGCACGGCCAACCTGCCCATGGACCACCCCCGGCTGCGCTTCGTCCGGGGCGACGTCTGCGATCTGCCGCTGCTGTTGGAGACGTTGCCGGGGCACGACGCGGTGGTGCACTTCGCCGCCGAGTCGCACGTGGACCGCTCGCTGACCGGTCCGGCGGAGTTCGTGCGCACGAACGTGCAGGGCACCCAGACCCTGCTGGAGGCGTGCCTGCGCACCGGCACCGGCCCGGTGGTGCACGTGTCCACCGACGAGGTGTACGGCTCGGTCCCCACCGGCCGCAGCACCGAGGACGCCCCGCTGGCGCCCAACTCCGTGTACGCGGCGTCCAAGGCCGGCAGCGACCTGGTCGCCCGCGCGTACTGGCGCACCCACGGGCTGGACGTCCGTGTCACCCGCTGCTCCAACAACTACGGCCCCTACCAGCACGTGGAGAAGCTGATCCCGCTGTTCAGCACCCGGTTGCTGGAGGGGAGGCCCGTCCCGCTCTACGGCACCGGGGAGAACGTCCGGGGCTGGCTGCACGTCACCGACCACTGCCGCGCGATCCAGCTGGTCCTCGCCAAGGCCGCGGCGGGAGCGGTCTACAACGTGGGAGGCGGCGACGAGCTCAGCAACGTGGAGCTCACCGCCCGGCTCCTCGAACTCTGCGACGCCGACCCCCGCCTCGTCGAGCGGGTGGCCGACCGGATGGGCCACGACCTGCGCTACGCCGTCGACGACACGAGGATCCGCGACGAACTCGGCTACACACCGACCGTCACCTTCGACGCCGGCCTCGCCGACACGGTCGCCTGGTACCGGGACCACACCGAGTGGTGGCGGCGGATGGCCCCGGCCGACCGTGCCCACGTCTAGGGCCTGTCCGGGGCGTACCGACGACACCGAGGAGACGGACGGCAGATGACCGAGCGAGACTTCCAGCTCTACGACACGACGCTGCGCGACGGGACGCAGCAGGAGGGCATGGCCCTGACCGTCGACGACAAACTCGCCGTCGCCCGGCACCTGGACGCGGCGGGTGTCGGCTTCATCGAGGGCGGCTGGCCGGGCGCCGTCCCCCGGGACACCGAGTTCTTCCGCCGTGCGCGTAGGGAACTGTCCATGGAGAACGCCGAGTTGGCGGCCTTCGGCGCCACCCGCAAACCGGGCACGACGGTGTCGGTGGACCCCCAGGTGCGGGCGCTGCTGACGGCCGACACCCCGGTGGTCACCGTGGTGGCCAAAAGCCACTCCGGCCACGTCACCAGCGCGCTGCGCACCAACCTCGCCGAGAACCTGGCGATGGTGAGCAGCACCGTGCGCTTCCTGGCGCACGAGGGCCGCCGGGTGTTCCTGGACGCCGAGCACTACTTCGACGGGTACCGGCTGAACCGTCCGTACGCCCTGGAGGTCGTCCGCGCCGCCGCCGACGCCGGCGCCGAGACGGTGGTGCTCTGCGACACCAACGGCGGCTGCCTGCCGGACGAGATCGGCGCCGTGGTGGCCGACACGATCGCCGCGACCGGCGCCCGGGTCGGCATCCACTGCCACGACGACACCGGCTGCGCGGTGGCCAACAGCATGGCGGCGGTCGACGCCGGCGCGGACCACGTCCAGGGCACCGCGCACGGGTACGGCGAGCGCTGCGGCAACGCCAACCTCTTCACCCTCGTTGGCAACCTCGTGCTGAAACGGGGGCGGCGGGTGGTCACGGACGAGCAGTTGGGCCGGCTCGGCGAGGTCGCGCGCGCGGTCACCGAGCTGACCGGCGTCCGTCCCGTCCCGGCCGCCCCCTACGTCGGCTCGTCCGCCTTCACCCACAAGGCGGGTCTGCACGCCTCCGCACTGCGGGTGGACCCGGACCTCTACCAGCACATCGACCCGGCGGCGGTCGGCAACACCATGCGGACGCTGGTGTCCGACATGGGCGGCCGCTCGTCGGTCGAGCTGAAGGCCCGGGAGCTGGGGTACCGGGTCGAGGCCGGCTCGCCCGAGGTGGCCCGGGCGGCGGCGCGGGTCAAGGAACTGGAGAGCCGCGGCTACAGCTTCGAGACGGCGGACGCGTCCTTTGCGCTGCTGCTGCGGGAGGAGTTGGGCGGCACGCCGGCGGCGCCCTTCGAGGTGGAGTCCTGGAAGGTCGCGGTCACCCGGCGGTCCGGCGACGACGTCCGCACGGAGGCGTCGGTGCGGCTGCGGGTGGACGGGGTGCCGTTGACGGCCACCGGGCACGGCAACGGCCCGGTCAACGCCCTCGATCGGGCCCTGCACGAGGCGCTGGACCCCTTCTTCCCCCAGCTGAACCGGCTGGAACTGGTCGACTACCGGGTCCGTGTGCTCACCGGTGAGACCGGCAGCGGCGCCGCCGCCCGGGTGCTGATCTCCTTCCACGACGGGGAGCGCGGCTGGGGCACGGTGGGCGTCGGGGAGAACACCGTGGCCGCGACGTGGCGGGCGCTGCTCGACGCCGTGCACTACGTGGTGGCGGACGACGCGCTGCCCCGCCCACTGGTCCCGTTCGCCGCCGACACAGCCGCCGGGACACCCGCCCGCACAGGCTGAAAGCCGCACACCTCTGGGAGTACAGGAGTAACCGTGCACGTGGAAGACGTGTTCATACGCGCGACCGCCGTCCGCCTGCCCGCCTCGCTGGCGGTGGCCGACGCGGTGGCGTCCGGGGAGTGCCCGGCGAGCCTCGCGGCGAGTACGGGGGTGGAGGCCGTGGCCGTCTCCCCGGACGAGTCCGCCGCCGAGATGGCGGCCGTCGCCGCGGCCGAGGCGCTGCGCCGGGCCGGGTCCGGTCCCGGCGAGGTCGACCTGCTGCTGCACGCCGACACCTACCACCAGGGCCAGGACCTGTGGCCCGTCGCCTCGTACGTCCAGCGCGAGGCCCTGCGCAACAGCTGCCAGGCGGTCGAGATCCGGCAGATGTCGAACGGCGGCCTGGCCGCGCTGGACCTGGCCACCGCCTACCTCGCCACCGGTGCGCGGCAGGACGCGCTGCTCACCACGGCCGACCGGTTCTGCGCGCCGGGCATCGACCGCTGGCGCACCGACCCGGGCACCCCGTACGCGGACGGCGCCACGGCGCTGGTGCTCTCCCGGCGGGGCGGCTTCGCGCGGCTGCGCTCGCTCTCGCTCTGGTCCGACTCGGAGCTGGAGCCGATGCACCGCGGCGACGAGCCGTTCACCCGGGCGCCGTTCGGCCACCGGGTGCCGGTGGACTTCGCGGAGGCCAAGAAGGCGTTCATCGGCCGGGTGGGGATGTCCTACGCCGTCGGCCGCGCCCACCAGGGCCAGCAGCGCGTGGTCAAACAGGCCTTGGCCGACGCCGGGATGGAGCTCGACGAGGCCGACTGGGTGGTCCTGCCGCACTTCGGCCGCCGCCGGCTGCAGTCCATCTACCACCAGCCGTTCGGCATCCCGGTCGAGCGCACCACCTGGGACTTCAGCCGCCGGGTGGGGCATCTGGGGGCCGGCGACCAGTTCGCCGGCCTGGACCACCTCGTGGCCTCGGGGACGGCCCGCCCGGGCGACCGCTGTGTGCTGGTGTCCGTGGGCGCCGGCTACAGCTGGGGCTGCGCAGTGGTGGAGATCGACCACCTCCCGGCCTGGTCACCTTCCACAACCGACCGGACCCGTTCGACCGCCGCTCAAGCGGCGCACTAGCACCGCTCTGTCACTCTCTACCCGGCCGCCGCGCGCGGTGGCCGCACCGAAGGGAAGGTACGCCGTGCCCACCGCGACACCCGTAGACCCGACAACCGCCCCCGGCCCGCGGTCCGCCGTCCACACGACCGAGCACTCCGTTGTGGTGGCCGCGTCGCCGGAGGCCGTGTACCGCCTCGTCGCGGACGTCTCCGCCTGGCCGCAGGTGTTCGGGCCCACCGTGCACGTGGAGGTCCTGGAGGAGGTGGACCCCGACGTCGGCGGCGAACAGCTGTTGCGCATCTGGGCCCTGGCGAACGACCGGGTGCGCACCTGGACCTCCCGCCGGGTGCTCGACCCGGCCGCGCGCTCCGTCTCCTTCCGCCAGGTGGTCCCGGCGGCGCCCGTCGCCTCGATGGGCGGCGAGTGGCGCGCGGAGGCGCAGCCGGACGGCCGCACCCGGGTCCGGCTGCTGCACGACTACCGGGCCGTGGACGACAACCCCGACGCGGAGCGGCTCATCGCGCAGGCCGTCGATCGCAACAGCGAGGCCGAACTCGCGTCGCTGCGCTCGGCGCTGGAGTCGGAGGTGCCGCTGGAGGAGGTCCGGCTGACCTTCTGCGACTCGGAGGTGGTGTCGGGCGAGGCCGCGGACGTCTACGCCTTCCTGGAGCGCGCCGACCTGTGGCCGGATCGCCTGCCGCACGTCGCGCGGCTGGACCTCACCGAGACCGAGCCGGGCCTCCAGCACATGGAGATGGACACCCGCGGCCCGGACGGCGACACTCATCGGACCACCTCGGTGCGGGTCTGCTTCCCGGACCGGGGGGTGATCGTCTACAAGCAGCTGCGCATGCCGGCCGCGATGTCCGGGCACACCGGACGGTGGGAGGTCGAGGCTCTTGAGGACGGCACCGTGCGGGCCACGTCCTGGCACACCGTCACGCTGGACCCGCGGGGTGTGGCGGCGGTCCTGGGCGAGGGGGCGTCCCTCGCCGAGGCGCGGAAGCTGGTCCGCGAGGCCCTCGGCACCAACAGCGGAACAACACTGCGGCACGCAAAGAGCTTCGCGGAGGGCGCACGTGCGCGATCGTGATCCGGACAGCCCGGTCACCGTCATCAACAGGTTCCAGGTCAGAGGGGACGCGGAGGAGTTCGAGAAGGTCCTGGCCGACCACTCCGAATTCCTGCGCGGACAACCCGACTTCGACTTCCTGGTGACCGCCGCGGTGGTCGACCGACCGGGTGTGTACGTCCATCTCGGGCACTGGCGGACGCTGCGGGGCTTCCGGGCCATGGCCCACGAGGCCGCGTTCGCGCGCGAGGTGCGGCAACTCGGGCCGCTGGTCCACGCCACCGCCGACCAGGCGATGAGCCTGGGCCGCACGCTGCTCGACCGGGCGACGACCGGCGCCACCAACATCGTGCTGCTGTACGCGAAGGCGCGGCAGGGCGGTGAAGGCTTCGAGCGGCGTTTCGCCCGGCTCGACCGGGCGTGCGTCCGGCTGGGCGGCTTCGGCGGGAGCGACCTGCTGCGGTCCACCCTGCACCCGGGCTCCTACACCGGGGTCCTGTGGTGGCGCCGGGCCGAGGACTGCGAGCGGGCGCTGGCCGACAGCGCCTACGCGGCCGGCCTCGCCGAGCTGTCGGAGGTCGCCGAGGTGTCCACCGAACGCAGCCGGCACCTGGCGTACGAGCGCGCCTTCCACTGAGCCGGCACGCCGACAGCACGCACGGGAGCCGGGGGGTCTGCCGCCCCCCGGCTCCCGTGCGTGCGGCCCGCGAGCGCTGCTCGAGCGGGCAGGCGCAGTCTTCTCCCGTGAACCTCCCCCGGAACCCATGGGGTCGCAGGTGGAGCACGGGGACACAGGAGGAGACCCATGGCAGCAGACATGGCAGCGGAAGAGACAGGCATCACCGTCGTCCGCGGGCAGCCCGACGCGGTCGAACTCGCGTCGGTGACCGCGGTGCTGCTCGCGGTGCTGCGCGCGGCGCGTCACCGCCCCGCCGAGGCGCCGCGTTCCGGCGGCTACGCGGACTGGACCGTGCGACGGCCGGTCAGGGCGGGCGCGGCCGGCAGGCGCGCGGAACTCCCGGGGGGACGGCGATGACGGGCGGCCGGACCTTCGTCGAGGTACTCGCGGAGCGGGTGGAGGCCGAACCCCGGGCGCTCGCGCTCACGCTGCTGGTCGAGGAGGACGGCGAGTTGGTGACCGGGCGCGAGCTGAGCTACCACGCGCTCGACCTGGCGGCCCGCCGGCTGGCGGCCCGGCTGCGGGAGCACTGCGCCGCCGGTGACCGGGTCCTGGTGCCGCACGCCTCCCAGGACCTCTTCGCGATCGGCTTCCTGGCCTGCCTGTACGCGGGCGTGATCGCGGTCCCGGTGGCCCGGCCGGGCGGTGGCGGCCACCACGACCAGCGCGTCGCCGGGGTGGTCAGGGACGCCGCCGTGCGCTGTGTGCTCACGGACGCGGCCGGCGCGGTGGACGTCTCTCAGCTCCTGGCCCGCACCGGGTTCTCCGAGGTGACGTGTGTCCTGGTGGACGCGGAGCCGGTCGGCGGGGCGCCGGAGCCGGTGTCCGGGCCCCCGGCCGGGGTGTCCGAGGACGACGTCGCCTACCTCCAGTACACCTCGGGCTCCACCAGGGAGCCGCGCGGCGTGATGGTCACGCACCGGAACCTGTTGGCCAACCAGGCCGCGATCCAGCGCGCTTTTGGCACCGACCGGCGGTCCCGGATCGGTGGCTGGCTCCCGCTGCACCACGACATGGGCCTGGTCGGGCAGTTGCTCCACCCGCTGTGGCTGGGCGCGAGCACCGTGATGTTCTCGGCGACCAGCTTCGTCCGCAAGCCGGTGCGCTGGCTGCAGACCGTCGCGCGGCACCGGCTGACGCTCAGCGGCGCCCCGGACTTCGCGTACGAGCTCTGTGTGCGGAAGGTCAACGACATGCAGATCGCCGCGCTCGACCTGTCGCACTGGCGGACGGCGGTGAACGGTGGCGAGCCGGTGCGGGCGGAGACCCTGCGGGCGTTCGCCGAGCGCTTCGCCGCCGCCGGGTTCGACGAGGCCGCGCTGGCCCCGTGCTACGGCCTCGCCGAGGCGACCCTGCTGGTCTCCGGGAGCTCCGCGGCGGCGCCGTCGCCGCGGGTTCGGGGAACGGCGGAGGCGGACGCGGGGCCGGTGCCGCACTGCGGTCCGCCCACCGGCGGCGAGGTGCGGGTCGTGGACCCGCGCACCGGGCGCCCGCTCCCGGACGGCCGGACCGGCGAGATATGGGTGCGCGGCGACTCGGTGGCGCCCGGCTACTGGCGGCGGCCCCTCGACACGGCGCGGACGTTCGACGCCGAGCTCCCCACCCCCACCGGCGTCGTCGGCGGCCATCTGCGGACCGGCGACCTCGGCTACCTCGCGGACGGCCTGCTGCGGGTGACCGGACGCATCAAGGACATGATCACGGTCGGCGGGCGGAACGTGTACCCGCAGGACCTGGAGGGCACCGCCCAGCGGGTCAGCGCGATGTTCGGCGCCGCCACCGCCTTCTCGGTGCCGGGTGAGCGCGAACGCGTGATCCTCGTACAGGAGTTGCGTACCGGTACGCGGCACGACCTGGACCTCTCCGGGCTGGCGGCGGAGGTGGAGCAGCGGATCGGCGAGGAGCAGGAGATCCACGTGGACGGGCTGCTGTTCGTACGCCCCGGAACCGTGCGGCGTACGACAAGCGGCAAGGTGGAGCGCCGGGCCATGCGCGAGCTGTTCCTGCGCGGTGAGCTGCACCCGCTCCACCAGCGCCTCGCCCCGGACGTCCAGCGGCTGGTGACCGCCGGAGCGGCCGCGTGACCGCCCCCGGGGTCGGGACGGGCGGCCCGGCACAGCACCGCGTCGACGCCCTTGAGCACGCCTTCGGCCCGCTCGACGCCCCGGACAACCCGTGCGGCGCCGCGGCGCTGCTGGAGGCAGACGCGGCCTGCGCGACCCTACCGGCGGCCGAACACGTCCTGGACGCGCAGGACTTCAACGCGGAGTTCGTACCCGTCGAGCTGGGCGGCCGGCTGGACCGGATGGACGTGCTCGGCCGCGTCCTGCGACCGGTGTTCCGCCGGGACGCCTCGCTGGGCTTCGGCTACGGGCTGAACTGCTTCTTCGCCGCGGCCCCGGTGTGGACGGCGGGTGACGGGCGGCAGCGCCGGCAGGTCGCGCGCACCCTGCTGGAGGGCCGGCGGGTGGCGGTCGCCCGGCACGGCGTCGCGCACGGCAACGACTTCGTGCGCGACGAGTTCACCGTCGCCGCGCTGCCCGACGGCCGGCTGCTGCTCGACGGTGAGAAGACCGGCATGGCCAACGCGGCCCGCGCCGCCTCCCTGGTGATCTTCGCGCGGGACGTCGGGGCGGCGGGCGGCGGGGGCGACGGCCGTGGGCACACCGTGCTGCTCGTGGACCGCGACGCGTTGCCGGCGGACCGGGTCGTCGACCTCGGGCGGCGGACGACCACCGGGATGCGCAGTGCGGAGTTCGGCGGGCTGCGTGTCACCGAGTGCCCGGTGCCGCGGGAGGCGGTGGTGGGCGCGCCGGGCGGCGGCTACGAGCTGTCGCTGCGCTCCTCGCTGGTCATCCGGGGGCTCATCCCGTCGATCGTCCTGGCCGGTGCGGACACCGCGCTGCGCACCGCCGCCGCGTTCGCCGACCGGCCCCGCGCGGACGGCCGGTCGTCCCTGGACGTGCAGCACGTCAGGGACGTGCTCACCGGGGCGTTCCTGGACCTGCTGCTGATCGACTGCCTGGCGCTGGTCGCCACCCGCGCGCTGCACCTGCTGCCCGGGCAGGTCAGCGCGTACGCGGCCACCGCCGCGTATCTGGCGCCGAAACTGGCGGCCGAGTGCATGGACGAGATGTCGGCGGTGCTGGGCGAGGCGAGCTTCGCGGGGGACGGCGCGTACGGCATGTTCGAGAAGCAGCTGAGGGACCTGCCCGTGACGTCGATGGGGCATGCGGGCAGCGCCGGACGGCAGGTGAGCATCCTTCCCCAACTGCCCTTCTTCGCACGGTACTCGTGGTTCGCCGACGCCGAGCCGCCGGCCGACCTCTTCCGCCCGGACCTGGGGCTGCCGCCGCTCGACCTGAGCCGGCCGAGCCTTCTCGGCGACGGCGACCCGCTCGCGGCGACGCTGCTCGCGCTGACCGACGAGCTGGAGTCGGCGGGCCCGCCCTCCCCGGCCGGCGACACCGGGCTGCTGCGGTTCCTCACGCGGGCGTTCGCCGGGGAGCTGGACAGCCTGCGCAAGTCCTTCCGCGACACCCCGATCGGTGACCGCCAGGCGCTGGCCTCGCCGCACTGCATGGCGCTGGCGGACCGGTACAGCGTGGTGCTGGCCGCCGCGAGCTGTCTCGGCGTGTGGCGGCAGCAGCTCGCGGCGGCCGCGGCGGAGGAGGCCGCCGACCCGTTCCTGGCCGATCCCGCCTGGGTGTCCGCGGCGCTGTACCGGTTGTGCCGCAGGCTCGGCCTGCCGCTGCCGGACCGGCCGGTGACCGCGGAGGAACGGGTACTCGCGGAGGTGCTGCGGCGCCTGCGCGGCGGCCGTGGCTACGACCTGTACGGCTCCCGGCTCGCCTGACGGCCCGGCCCGCACAGCTTCCCCTACCCGCCCGAGGAACGGCAGAGGAGAGCACGATGCCCGCACCACCCCCCGACCACCGTGCGGCGGTCCACCGCGAATGGCTGCTCGACTGGCTGGCGCGGCACCTGGGCCGCTCCGCGGCGGAGGACGAGCCGCTGTACGAGTGCGAGTTGGACTCGGTGGCCGCGCTCAGCCTCTGCGGGGACGTGGAGCAGGAGTTCGGCCCGCTGCTGGAACCCGGCGACGTCTGGTCCTGCCGGACCGTCCGGGATCTCGCCGCCCTGATGTGCGACCGGGACGAGCGGCGGGGCGGGCCGCGACCTCCGCAGGCGGCGTTCTTCTTCAGCGGGCAGGGCGGCGGTCGTCCCCGGACGACCCGCAACCTGTACCGCCACAGCCACGGCTACCGCCGCCATCTGCACGCGGTCGACGACGTGTTGAGCCCCCTGGTCGGCGCCTCGGTGGTCGCGGCGGTGGCCGGGGACCGCACCGGTTCCACCGGTTCCGCCGGCACCGCGCTCGACCAGGCCGCGTCCTTCGCGGTCGGCTACGCGCTGGCCAGGACGCTGGAGGAGTCGGGTGTGGCGCCCGTCGCGGTGCTCGGCCACGGCCTCGGCGAGATCGCCGCGGCGGCGTTCGCGGGCGCGCTGACCCTGCCCGACGCCTCCCGGCTGGTGGCCCTGCGCGGCGCGCTCACCGAGCGGCTGGTCCCGGCCGGGCATGGCGGGATGACGGCGACGTGCGTGAGCGGGCGGGACACCGCGACCCTGCTCGAAGGGGAGCCGGAGGTGACGGTGGCGGTGCTGAACGCCTCCCGGTCGACCGTGCTCGCCGGACCGGTCGAGGCACTGGAACGGGTCGAGGGGCGGCTGTCGCGGCGCGGCTCACGGCATCGGAGGCTGCCAGTGCGGTACGCCTTCCAGTCGCCGCTGCTGGCGCCGGTGGCCGACGAGCTGCGGTCGGCGGTCGAGCCGCTGCCGGCGCTCCGGCCCCGGTTGCCGTTCTACTCGACCGTGCGCGGCCGGCTCCACGACGAGCCGCCGACCACGGCCTACTGGGCCGAACAGCTGGTCTCCCCCGTGCTGTTCGCCGACGCGGTGCGCGCGCTGCTCGTTCAGCGGCGACCCACCCACGTGGTGGAACTCGGCCCCGGGACGGTGCTCACGCCGTATGTGCGCGGTCTGGGCGGCCCCGTGTGCGTGGCGGCCTGCCGGGGCCCGAGGAGCAACGCCGTCGACCTCGCGGGCGTAGTGGCCGCGCTGGACGCCGGTCCGCTCTCCGAGCAGTTGGCCGGGGCGTGATGGGCGCGGCGTTCGGTCCACCGATCAGCGTGCCGGGACCGGCCGGCCCGTGGCACAGGGTGCGGGACGAGCTCTCCGGCCGGGGCACGGTGCTGGTGTACGGGACGGTTCCCGGCTGGGCGCCGCCCGGCGGCCCGGACACCCTGCGGAGGCTGCTCGGCCGGGACTGGGCCCGCTGCGAGAGCTTCGCGAAGCCGCGGATGCGCGACCGCTTTGTCGCCTCGCGGCTCCTCCTCAGGTACGCGGCCGCCGCCGCCCTGGAGACCGCCCCCGAGCTGGTGGACCTGTCGTACCTGCCGGGCGGCAGACCCTACGTGCGCGGCTGCGACCAGATCGAGGTCAGCCTCAGCCACACCGAGGAGACGATGGTCGTCGGCGTCACCAGCCGGGGCCGGATCGGCGTCGACGTGGAGCGGGCGGACCGGCGCCTGGCCGGCACCGGCTCGGAGCCGCAGGCGTGCACACCCCACGAGAAGCGGTACCTGGACGAGGGCGACCAGGCTGCCCGGAACGACACCCTGGTCCGCCTGTGGACGCTGAAGGAGGCGTACAGCAAGGCCCTCGGCCAGGGCCTGCGCTTCCGGTTCACCGAGTTCGGATTCGAGCTGCGGGGCGAGGACGGCGCCCGGCTGGTGCGCCCCGACGGCCGGCCGGTCGAGGGGGCCCGCTGGGTCTTCGGCACCTTCCGGGTGGCGGCGCGGTACGTCGTCAGCGCGGCGGTGCACGACGACGACTTCGGCGGGGGGACGGACGTCTCCGTGGGCACCATGCTGGACACGGGCCTGCTGGACACCCTCCTCGGCCTCTCCCGGGCGCCGCACGGGCGGCCGGGGAACGGCACCCGGCCGGCCTCAGGGAATCCAGCCGGCCTCCTCGGCGATGCGGATGGCGTCGATGCGGTTGCGCGCGCCGAGCTTGCTGACGATGGCCGTGAGGTAGTTCCGGACCGTCCCGCTGGAGAGGTAGAGGCAACCGGCGATCTCGGCGGCGTCGGCTCCCTGGGCGGCGAGCCGCAGCACCTCCAGCTCGCGGCGGGAGAGCGGGTTCTCGGGCGAGTCCCAGGCGGTGAGCGCGAGTTGGGGGTCGACGACCCGGCGGCCGCCGGCGACCGCGCGCACGGCCTGGGCGAGTTCGTCCGGCGGGGAGTCCTTCAGCAGGAAGCCGGTGACATGGGCGCTGAGCGCGCGCCGCAGGGTGCCGGGACGGCCGAGGCTGGTGAGGATGAGGGTCCGGCAGGTGGGTAGCTGCTCGTGGAGTTCGGCGGCGGCGGTCAGGCCGTCCACACCGGGGAGGTCGATGTCGATGATCGCCACGTCGGGGCGGGTCTCCAGAGCCGCCTTGGCTATGTGGTCGCCCCGTTCCACGGAAGCGACCACCTCCAGATCGGGCTCGAGTTCGAGCAACGCGATCAGGGCGCCGCGAATCATGTGCATGTCCTCGGCGACGAGGACTCTCAACGTCAGCACCGAAACCCCCGTTCGGTTGTTGGCGGCAGGTCAGGCGGCGGCCTTGAGCGTGCTCGCTCGTGTGCCGTCGGCCGTCGGCCCGTCACTGTTCCTGGGCGAGAGGGGGGCCGCCGCGACAAGCTCGAAGTGGCCGTCGTCCCGTGCCCCCGCGGTGAGCCGGCCGCCGATGGCCGCAAAGCGCTCGCTCAGGTTGGTCAGTCCGCTGCCACCGCCATCGGTCTTCACCGACTCCTTGGTACGGCGCGCCGCGCCGTCGTTGACCAGCGTCAGTCGTACCTCTTCTCCTTCAACGGTCGCCGACACCCGGCAGTGCCGTACCTCGCTGTGCCGCAGGATGTTGGTCACGCCCTCCCGCAGCGCCGTGGCCAGAACGGTGTCCACGACGGGATGCAGCCGGTCGCAGCCGATCTCCACCTCGGCCACGACGTCGGCCGCGGAGAGGACGGCGGCGGCCGACTCCGCCTCCTCCCGCAACGACATGTTCCGGTAGCCGCTGGACACCAGCCGTACGTCGGCCAGCGCCTGGCGGGCGATCCTGAGCAGTTCGGCGGTCTCCACCTCGGCCCGGTCCGGCCGGGTGGTGATCAGCCGCTGCACCAACTCGCCTTTGAGCGCGATCGCGGACAAACTGTAACCCAGCAGGTCATGCAGGTCACGGGCGAACCTGAGCCTTTCCTGACCGACCGCCATCCGGGCGAGTTGGGCGCGGTTGGCGTGCACTTCGTGCACGAGGTCGGTCAGCCGGCTGAGGCCGTAGATCGTGAAGCCGCCGAGCAGTCCGGCGATGAGGAAGTAGCCGACCTGCGCGGGGTGTTCACCGCCGACGTGGGCGTGGACCGGCGGGATCGCCACCACGACACCGAAGAGCGGCCAGGCCAGTCGGGAGCCCAGGACGAGCAGCACCGACGCCGCCAGCGGCCCCTGCATGCTGCCCCAGGAGACGCCGAACATCAGCATCGGCCCGTAGGTGAGCGCCGCCTGCACCGCCAACAAGGCGTGGCTCCAGCCGACATACCGCCGACGGAACCCGGAGGAGGTCACCAGGAACTGCACGGCGAACACGGCCAGCACCAGGCCGATCAGGGCCACGAGCCGGGACGGCGCCATGCCGGGGCCACTGGAGCGCAGCACGTTCAGCACGGTGACGGAGCCGTAGCAGCACAGCGCCACCACGGTCACGAGTCTGGCGAGTCGGGGCGGCGGCAGGTCGCGGCCGGGCAGCCGCCCGGTCAGCCTCGCCCAGGCGCCCGCCCCCCGCCCCGATGCGGCCTCCGCGGTGGTGCCGTCCCCGGACGACGTGGCACCGAACAGTCGGCCACCGGGAGGGGAACGGTCCGCCATCACGACTCCTCGGTCAGGGAAATCCGACAGAAACCAGATCCTAGTGACGGACCGTCGCACAGTCCGCATTATGTCGTCACGTGACGCCGATTCATATGACCGCCTACACGAACAACGGGACGGGGTTGAGGTCGGCACGCCGGGTCCTCCGATCGAGCCAACCGAGCTCCACCGGGACGTCGAACAGGCGCCCGGGCGCCAGCCGCGCCCAGAAGTGCCGCATACCGGGGACGATCACCTTCACCACCGGCAGCCCCACGTCGGGGCGGGTCTGGTCGAGGACGAGCAGTTCCATGCCGCGGGCCCGCACCAGCGACTCGAAGTCCTCGATGTCCTCCCGCAGGTCGCCGCGCGGACGGTGGTCGTACGCCGAGGGGCCGAGCGCCGACTGGCCGGCGTCGGGCACGAGAAACGGCTGGTTCCGCACCGTCGCGTGCCGCCACCAGGCGTCCAGGGCGGCGTTCCCGGTCGGCGCACACGGCCCGTTGCCGTCCCCGGCCGCCTCGCCGGGGGGCAGCAGCTGGCACATCTCGGTCACCGCGCGGCGCAGGGCCCGTCTCGGATCGGTGTGCGCGCCGAACCCGAAGCTGATCCGCTCCGCCGGGCCGGTACGCCGGGACACCGCGGCCATGACGGGGATGCCCAGGTCGGCCGTCAGGTCGAGCACCCACAGCTCCCGGCCCAGCCGGGCGTAGCCGGCGCGGGCCTCGGCGAGCCACGGCTCGTCGAACGCGTCGAGGTCGACGGCCGGCCGGCGCGGCCGGTTGTACCACCACAGCGCCACCGCGTCCCGCTCGACCACTTCCAGGAAGCCCTGCACCACGGCGTCCTCCAGGCTCGTCCCCGCGGCGTTGCCGTTGGAGTCGGCGGTCAGTCCGGGCCCGTGGGCGTCCGGGTCGGCGCCCGCGTCGGGGTCGAAGTAGAGCATCCGGGTGGGCAGCAACCGGTGGGCGCCGGCGGTGAGCGACCACACCGGCGTCCAGTCGGTCAGCGCGCGGGTGTCGAAGGGGGCGGGCACGGCCTGCAGCGCGTCGTGGGCGGCGTTCCACCGGCCGCGTTCCGCGAACTGCCAGTCCGCGTACAGCTGGCACTCGTTCGGGTGAAGGGCCTGGGAGCCGAGCGAGGTGAGGGTGTCCCGTACCACGGCCTCGTCGCCCTGCCGCGTCCCGCAGTAACGTTCCACCGCCTCGCCGAGCGCGCTCATCTCGGCCTCCTGCGCGGTGACCCCCTTGCCGCCGCTGTGACTGCGCAGCCCGCCGCGCACGGCCGCCAGCGATCTGCCGGCGAGCGCCAGGTTCCGGCCGGAGACGTACCGCCGGGAACCGGACGGCGCGCCCGGTACCGGCCTGACCTCCGCGACGACACCGGTGATCGGGTCCACCAGGTGCCGGTAGCGTTCCAGCGCCGCCGCCGGCGTCATCGCGCGGTCGTTGCCGCCGCCGTCCGCCTTCGGCCGGGAGACCGGGACCACCGGCCGGCTGAGCCCTCTGCCCACCAGGCCGGGGTCGCCGCACCCCGGGCACTGCGGCCGACGCGGCACCTCGTGGTGCCGGCTGGCCAGCGTCCGGGTGTCCAGCCGGCACACCGCGCGCTGGCCCGGGTACCGCATGCCCGCGACCCACTTGAGCGCCTCCAGCACCGTCGTGTGGAGGGCCAGCATGCGGACGGCCGCGAGCGAGGCGGGCGGCAGCGGCACCGGCCCTGCCAGCCCGAGCGCCTGCTGGACCGCCGCCTGGCTGGACCGGTGGCCGCGCAGCCGGTGCTGGAGACACCTCCAGCACGGGCCGTCGGGCACGCCGAACACCGGCCCGACCCACACCTCCGGGCCCCCGGACCGCGCCAGCAGCCAGGGCTGCCGGGCGGCCCGGCGCGCCCTGTCCAGCTCGGCCAGAGCCGGGTCGAGGTAGTCCTCGCAGACCACCACGGAGAACGCCGCGGACCGTGCGGAGCCGGCCAGTTGGAGACCGGCCGCCCGGCACTCCTCCCGCACCGCGGAGCCGTCCGCGTTTCCGAGCGCGACGACCTCCACCGGGGTGGCCCGCACGGACGCCAGCGCCCCCGGGCCACCCACTCCCGCCAGCTCCCAGTAGGCCTCGACCGCCGGGTCCACCGCCGGGTCCCGGTAGCCGACCAGGTCGGCACGGGCCAGCTCGCCGATCAGCTCGCACACCTCGACGGGCGGCAGGTGCGGCGGCGCGTCGGCGAGCACACCGTCCAGGGTGCGGCTGCCGTCCAGGAGCGGGACGAGATCCCGCACCCCGGCGCCGTGCAGCACGGTGGTTCCCTGCTCGGAGAGGACGTACACGGCCTCGTCGGGTACGACGTCCACCCGCAGATGGCGTTTGAAACCGACCCGGAGGCCGCTCGACGACCTTCCGGCCACGGTCATCCGCGCCAGGTCCAGTTGGTGGTGAGCACCGTACCGGAACCGTCCAGCCGTTCGATGGTGAGACCGGAGTGGCCCGCGTGGTAGACCGGCTCGGCGGCGGCCGGCCCGAACTCGGCGAGCACCGAGAGCGGGTCGGTGGTGTAACGCTTCGCCAGGTCCGACTCCAGGGCCGTACGGGCGGCGAGCACGGCGAACGTGGCGTCGGCGGTGCCGGCGGTGCCGGCCACGGCAGCAGAAAGCGGTGCGACTGTGGAGACGGACATGTGTTCCTCCCGTAGCGGCTGGAGCACGGTGTGTCGTGCTCGGCTTCCCGTCGCTGAGGATTCTGCAGGGCGTCCGGTTTCCAGCCCAGTGCGGTCTTCACCATCCCGGCATGAGATTTTCACGTTCGCCTTCGTGAGCGGCTCACTGGGCTCTCGAGGCGCCTGGTGCGAGGCTCGGTCCGTGTCCCTGGAGTGCCGGCGGGGGCGTACTCGGCAGAGGCCCCGAGTGGGCTCCGGAGACCCCGGAGTCCCCGACCCCGGAAGCCCCCGAGAAGACCGAACAGACCCCGAGAAGACCCAGAGACCGAGAGACAAGCAGTACCCGGAAGGGGGAAACGCACATGGAGATCAAGGCCCTGGGACCGCTGAGCGCGCGGCAGTACGGCGTGTCCGTGGTACCGACCGCCGCCAAGCCGCGGCAGATCCTCGCCCTCCTCGCCCTCCAGGCCGACCGCGTGGTCACCGTACCGACGTTGATGGAGGAGATCTGGGGTGAGGACATCCCGCGCAGCGCGGCCACCACCCTGCAGACGTACATCCTCCAGCTGCGGCGGAGGATCGCCGCGGCGCTGGACGGCGACCCGACCCGCAGGGCGAAGGACGTACTGGTCACCCAGCACGGCGGCTATCTGCTCCAGGTGCAGCCGGGCCACGTGGACGCGCAGGAGTTCGCCCGGCTCACCGCGACCGGCCGCGCCGCCTTCGAGGCGGGCGACCACGCCGCCGCCTCCGACCTGCACCGCCAGGCGCTGGAGATGTGGCGCGGGCCCGCGCTGGTCGACGTGAGGGTGGGCACGGTCCTGGAGTTGGAGGTGCTGCGCCTGGAGGAGGACCGGATGGCGGCGTTGGAACGCCGCATCGACTCCGACCTGGCACTCGGACGGCACAGCGAACTCGTCGCGGAGCTTCGGGTGTTGGTGGCCAAGCACCCGATGCACGAGAACTTCTGCGCGCAGCTCATGACCGCCCTGCACCGGGCGGGCGGGGCCTGGCGGGCGCTGGAGGCGTACCAGCGGCTGCGCACCACCCTCATCGACGAGTTGGGCATGGAGCCGTCACCGCGGCTGCGGCGGCTGCACCAGGCCGTGCTCTCGGCGGACCCGTCACTGGACCTGGAGGTCCCGGCGGGCGGCTGACCCCGCGCCGGCGTTGAGGGGTCGGGGCGCGTCCGGCCTCCAGCCCCTTTCGAGCCGGCGTTCCTACCGTGCGCCGATGACGATCCTCGACGACACCGCCACGGCCGCGGCAGGCCCGGACCTGCGTCGCGCGACGGACGAACTGCGCAGGCTGAAGGCGGAGGTGGGGCGCGGCCCCGACCCCGCCGCCACCCGCCGGCAGCACGCCCGGAACAAGCTCACCGCCCACGAACGCCTGGAACTCCTCTTCGACGAGGGGACGTTCACCGAGATCGAACCGTTGCGGCGGCACCGCGCCACCCGGTTCGGCAT
Source organism: Streptomyces durbertensis (assembly GCF_014156695.1). Classification (GTDB taxonomy): domain Bacteria; phylum Actinomycetota; class Actinomycetes; order Streptomycetales; family Streptomycetaceae; genus Streptomyces; species Streptomyces durbertensis. The sequence continues at coordinate 29,935 of NZ_WMLF01000008.1, forward strand.
GGCGGACCGCCGGCCGCACGGCGACGGTGTGGTCGCCGGCTGGGGCGAGGTGTTCGGGCGGACGGTGTTCGCCTACGCCCACGACTTCCGGGTGTTCGCGGGCGCCCTCGGCGAGGCGCACGCGGCCAAGGTGCACAAGGTGATGGATCTCGCGGAGTCCGCCGGCGCGCCGCTGGTCGGCCTCAACGACGGCGCCGGCGCGCGCATCCAGGAGGGTGTCACCGCGCTGGCCGGCTACGGCGGCATCTTCCGCCGCAACGCCGCCTGCTCCGGGGTGATCCCGCAGCTCTCGGTGATGCTCGGGCCGTGCGCCGGCGGCGCCGCCTACTCCCCCGCCCTGACCGACTTCGTCTTCATGGTCCGGGACAACGCGCAGATGTTCGTCACCGGCCCCGACGTGGTGCGCGCGGTCACCGGGGAGGAGGTCAGCCACGACGAGCTGGGCGGGGCGGATGTCCACTCCCGGGTCTCCGGCGTCTGCCACTTCGCCTACGACAACGAGGCCGACTGCCTCGCCGACGTGCGGTACCTGCTCTCCCTCCTGCCCGCCAACAACCGGGAGACGCCGCCCCGCGCCCCCTCCGCCGACAGCCCAGACCGGCGGACCGAGGCGCTGCTGGACATCGTGCCGGCCGACCCCGGACGGGGTTACGACGTCCGGGACGTCATCGAGCAACTCGTCGACGACGGCGAGTACTTCGAGACCCACGAGAGCTGGGCCCGCAACGTGGTGTGCGCGCTGGCCCGGTTGGACGGCCATCCCGTCGGGGTGGTCGCGAACCAGCCGAACGTGTCGGCCGGCGTGCTCGACGTGCACGCCAGCGAGAAGGCGGCCCGGTTCGTCTCCACCTGCGACGCCTTCAACATCCCGCTGGTGACGCTCGTCGACGTCCCGGGCTTCCTGCCCGGGGTCGACCAGGAGCACGGCGGCATCATCCGGCACGGCGCGAAGCTGCTGTACGCGTACTGCAACGCGACCGTGCCCCGGGTGTCGCTGGTCCTGCGCAAGGCGTACGGCGGCGCCTACATCGTGATGGACTCCCGCTCCATCGGGGCAGACGTCGCCCTGGCCTGGCCCACCAACGAGATCGCCGTGATGGGCGCCGAGGGCGCCGCGAACGTCGTCTTCCGGCGGGAGATCAACGCGTCCGACGACCCGGAGGCGACCCGGGCGCGCCTGGTGAAGGAGTACACGGCGGAGCTGATGCACCCCTACTTCGCGGCGGAGAACGGCCTGGTGGACGACGTGATCGACCCCGCCGACACCCGGCGGGTACTGGTCCGCACGCTTGCCGTGCTGCGCGCCAAGAAGGCCGAGGTACCGGACCGCAAGCACGGCAACCCGCCCACCTGACCGGCCGGTTGGTCCATGAGCGCACAAGCGGCGGTCTAGGGACCGGGCGTTCCATGGCGGGACGCGGCACAAGCAGTCACACCGGCTCGGCAGTGACACCGACGAAAGGGATCAACAGTGGCCCGCACAGTTCCACCCGGCAGGTGCCCCGCCCGGCATCCCGCCCCGTCGAAGGCGAGGTAGCGAACATGCGACGTGTCGCCATCACCGGACTGGGCGTCGTGGCCCCCGGCGGGATCGGTGTGAAGGAGTACTGGAGTCTGCTGACCGAGGGACGCACCGCGACCCGGACCATCAGCTTCTACGACCCCTCGCCGTTCCGTTCCCAGGTCGCCGCCGAGTGCGACTTTGACCCGCTGGCGGCCGGGCTCAGCCACCAGGAGGCCCGCCGGCTGGACCGGGCCGCGCAGTTCGCGGTCGTCGCCGCCCGCGAGGCGCTGTCCGACAGCGGCCTGGAACCGGACGCGCACGCGCCCGGCCGGATCGGCACCTCCCTCGGCAGCGCGGTCGGCTGCACCACCAGCCTGGAACGCGAGTACGCGGTGGTCAGCGACGGCGGCCGCACGTGGTGCGTCGACCACGAGTACGCGATTCCCGAGCTCTACCGGCACTTCGTGCCCAGCTCGATGGCGGCCGAGGTCGGCCAGGCCGCCGGCGCCGAAGGACCGGCCGCGGTCGTGTCCACCGGCTGCACCTCGGGACTGGACTCGCTGGGCCACGCCGTCGAGCTCATCCGCGAGGGCAGCTGCGACGTGGTGATCGCCGGCGCGACCGAGGCCCCGATCTCCCCGATCACCTCCGCCTGCTTCGACGCCATCCACGCCACGACACCGCGCAACGACACCCCCGAGAGCGCCTGCCGCCCCTTCGACCGGACCCGCAGCGGTCTGGTGCTGGGGGAGGGTGCGGCGATCCTCGTCCTGGAGGAGCTGGAGAGCGCCCGGCGGCGCGGCGCGCACGTCTACGCCGAGATAGCCGGCTTCGCCTCCCGCTGCAACGCCTTCCACATGACCGGCCTCAAGCCGGACGGCAGGGAGATGTCCGAGGCCATCGACACCGCGCTGGCCGAAGCCCGGGTCCCGGTGGACGCCGTGGACTACATCAACGCGCACGGCTCGGGCACGAAGATGAACGACCGGCACGAGACCGGCGCGTTCAAGCGCAGCCTGGGCGAGCACGCTTACCGCACGCCGATCAGCTCGATCAAGTCCATGATCGGCCACTCCCTGGGCGCCATCGGGTCGCTGGAGATCGCGGCCTGCGCACTGGCCATGGAACACGGCGTCCTGCCGCCCACCGCGAACCTGCACGAGCCGGACCCGGAGCTCGACCTGGACTACATCCCGCTGACGGCCCGGGAGAAGCGGACCGACGTGGCGCTGAGCGTCGGCAGCGGCTTCGGCGGCTTCCAGAGCGCCATGGTGCTGACCCGCCCGGACCGCGCGGGCCGCCCGCCCCGTCCCGAGAGGAGCAGCGCATGAGCACACGGACCGTGGTGACGGGTCTCGGCGTGGTCGCGCCCAACGGCCTGGGCGCCGAGGACTTCTGGAAGGCCACCCTGGCCGGCGAGTCCGCGCTGGACGAGGTCCGGCGCTTCGACGCCACCGGCTACCCCTCCAGGATCGCCGGCGAGGTGACCGGCTACGAGGACAAGAAGCACATCCCCAGCCGGCTGCTGCCGCAGACCGACCGCATGACCCGGCTGGCGCTCACCGCCGCCGACTGGGCGCTCGCGGACGCCGGCCTGGACCCGGCCGAACTGCCCGAGTACGGCGTCGGCGTGGTCACCGCCGCGTCCGGCGGCGCGGTCGAGTTCGGCCAGCGCGAACTGGCGAACCTGTGGAGCAAGGGCCGGGAATACGTCAGCGCGTACCAGTCCTTCGCCTGGTTCTACGCCGTGAACACCGGCCAGATCTCCATCCGGCACCGGCTACGCGGCCCCAGCGGGGTGCTGCTCACCGAGCAGGCCGGCGGCATCGACTCGATCGGACAGGCCAGACGGCACGTCCGCAAGGGCTTCCCGGTGGTCGTCACCGGCGGTGTGGACGCGCCGCTGGCCCCCTGGGGCTGGGTGCCGCAGATCGCCTCCGGGCTGATGAGCGAGGTGGACGACCCGACCCGGGCGTTCCTGCCGTTCTCCGACCACGCGAGCGGGTACGTGCCGGGCGAGGGCGGCGCGATCCTGATCGCCGAGGAGCTGTCCACGGCCCGGTCCCGCGGCGTGGACCGGCTCTACGGCGAGGTCGCCGGCTACGCCGCGACGCTCGACCCGGCTCCCGGGTCCGGCCGGCCGCCCGCGTTGCGCGCGGCGATCGACAACGCGCTCGCCGACGCCGGAGTGGAGGCCGCCGACGTCGACGTGGTCTTCGCCGACGCCTCCGGCGTGCCCCGGCTCGACCGGATCGAGGTCGACGCGCTGGTCGCGGTGTTCGGCCCGCACGGCGTGCCCGTGACGGCCCCCAAGACCATGACCGGCCGGCTGCTGGCCGGAGGCGCCGCGCTGGACGCCGCGACCGCGCTGCTGGCGCTGCGCGACGGCGTGGTCCCGCCGACGGTGAACGTCGCCGCTCCCGCCGCCGAGTACCCCGTCGACCTGGTCGTCGGGGAACCCAGGGACGCGGAGCTGAGGACCGCGCTGGTCCTCGCGCGCGGCCACGGCGGATTCAACTCCGCGCTGGTGCTCCGCACCTGCCGCACCGACCGCTGACCGGCCGGCCCCCGGCACCCCACCGG
>NZ_WMLF01000080.1 GCF_014156695.1 Streptomyces durbertensis
CCTCACCACCGTGTCCGATTTCCGCGAGTGATCACGCTCGAGGCAGGCGCAGACTGGAAGGGTGATGGACGATGAGAGCAGGTACGAGGCGGTCCACAGCAGGGACGAGCGGTTCGACGGCGTGTTCTTCACAGCCGTCCTCACCACCGGCATCTACTGCCGCCCCAGCTGCCCGGCCCGCACCCCCAAGCGGGAGAACGTGCGGTTCTACCGCTCGGCCGCCGCCGCGCAGACGGCCGGCTTCCGGGCGTGCCGCCGCTGCCGCCCGGACACCGTCCCCGGCTCGGCCGAGTGGGACGTGCGGGCGGACACCGTGGGCCGGGCCATGCGGCTCATCGGCGACGGCGTGGTCGACCGGGAAGGCGTGAGCGGACTCGCCCGGCGGCTCGGCTACAGCGCCCGCCAGGTGCAGCGGCAGCTCACCGCCGAGCTGGGCGCGGGCCCGGTCGCGTTGGCCAGGTGCCGGCGCGCCCAGACGGCACGCATCCTGCTGCGCACCACCGGGCTGCCGATCACCGAAGTGGCGTTCGCCGCCGGGTTCGCCAGCGTCAGGCAGTTCAACGAGACGATCCGAGAGGTCTACGACCTGACCCCCACCGAGGTGAGAGGAGCCTCCGGCGGGACGCGGGCCGACGCCGAGGGCGTCTCGCTCCGCCTCGCCCACCGCGGACCGTACGCCGCCGGACCCGTCTTCGACTTCCTCGCCCGGCGTGCGGTCGAGGGCGTCGAAGAGGTGGTGGGCGAGCCGGGAACGCGCTGCTACCGGCGCACCCTGGCGCTGCCCTACGGACATGCCGTCGCGGAGGTCGGCGAACACGGCGGGCCCGGCTGGCTGCCCTGTCGTCTGGTCCTCTCCGACCTGCGGGACCTCGGCTGCGCCGTGCAGCGCCTTCGCCGCCTGTTCGACCTGGACGCCGACCCGTACGCCGTGGCCGAGCGGCTGGGGGCGGACGCCCGGCTGGGCCCGCTGGTGCGGGAGGCCGTGGGCCTGCGCTCGCCGGGCGCGGTGGACGGATCCGAGCTGGCCGTACGCGCCGTGCTCGGGCAACAGGTGACCGTGGCGGCCGCCCGCACGCTCGCCGGACGGCTGGTCACCGCGTACGGCAAGCCGCTGCCGCACGCCTCGGGCAGCCTGACCCGGCTGTTCCCCGCGGCGGAGACCCTGGCCGAGGCGTCCCTCGTGGAACTGGGCATGCCCGCCGCGCGGCGGGAGTGTCTGCGCACGCTGGCAGCGGCGCTCGCGGACGGGTCCGTGGTGCTCGACCCGGGCGCGGACCGGGAGCACGCCGAGCGGGCGCTGCTCGCCCTCCGGGGGATCGGGCCGTGGACCGCCGGCTATGCGCGGATGCGCGCGCTCGGCGACCCCGACGTCTTCCTCCCCGGAGACGTCGGAGTCCGACAGGGCCTGGCCCTCCTCGGCGCCACGCCGGCTGACGCCAGGGACTGGCGCCCGTGGCGTTCCTACGCGCTGCACCACCTGTGGCGTGCGGCCGCCACAGGCGCGGCCACCGCCACCCGCGCGGGCTGAGGTCTGTCCGCCGGGCAGGCCCTAGCTGTCCTCAAGGCCCCAGCTGTGGATCCATCGGGGGTGGACGCGGATGATCTCGCTGCTGAAACCGGGGCCCAGATCGTCGCGCCCGGTGAGCAGTTCGGCCTCGCCGCGCACCTCGACACCGCGCACGTGCCACGGCGAGACGCTGACCAGGTCGTCGACGACAAGGGCGACCTTCGGGTTCGTCCGCAGGTTCCGCCACTTCTTCGTGCGGGCGAGGGCCTGGCCGCCGACCCAGATGGTGCCGTCCGGCTGCGGGAAGAACCCCACCGGGTTGGCCTGCGGCTGACCGTCGGCGTCGACGGTCGCCAGCCGACCGAGTCGCTGGCCGCGGAGGTAGTTGATCTCGGCCGGGCTGAACGACTTGTTGGGGCTCGTGTCCGTCATGGTCAAAGGTTCACACACCCTCACCGGTTGTGCATCGGAGGGGACGGCACTCCGGACCTGCGGCGAACTGTCCGGGCGTCAAGGTGACGTTGCGTCAGGAGGCTGGTCGGAGTGAAGCTTTGTGTCGAACCGCTGGCCGATTCGGTACAGGCTGGGACAATAGCGGGATGGATGGGCAGGGGGAGAGGGCACCGGAGCACGACTGGTGGAGCCGGCTCTACGGCGAGGAGAACGCGGACGTCGGCCGTGCGCCGGTCGGCGACACCGTCGACGAGCGCTTCGACTCGGCCAGCCGGGCGACAACCGCGTTTCCCGCCCAGGGCGGTGCCCCACCGGAGAGATCCACGGACGAGGACGGCCCCGCGCGGCCAGCCGGGACGGCGGGCGGTGGTGACGAGGACCGGTCCGGTGCGGGCCGGTCCGACGCGGGCCGGACCCTTCCGCTGGGCACCCGTCGGCCGTCCGTCCCCCGCGGGCGGGACGGCACGTCCTCGACCGAGGCGGGCAAGCCGCGGCCGACCGGGCCGCCGGAGGGGAGCGGGCCCCTTGATCCGGCCCCGCCACGCGCGGACCCCACCGGCCGCCCTGCCGCCACCGGCGCCGCTGACGCCCCTGAGGCCTTCGACTCCGCGAACGCCGGTGCCGCCGGCGGCTCGGCGGAGGTGACCGAGGTCTCCGGGCAGCGCCGAGGCCGGGAGTCCCGACACCGGCCACCGCCCGGTGAGGAACGTCCCGCGGAGGAGGAGTCGTCGTCCGCGAGGAAGGAGGCGGACAGCGGAGCCCGGGGAGGTGACCGCCCGGCCGATGATCCGGCCCGCGGTCCGGCGACCGCCGCCGTGGTGCCGTCGCCGGGGCGGCCGGAGACCGGGGCCGCGGCCACCGGCCGGGGGCAGTCGGCTTCCGAACCTGCTGCCGAACCAGCTGTGCGGCCGGCGACCCGGCGGCTGCTCCGCGCCCGGGCCGCCGCGCTGCCGGACCCCTCCGGCGACGGCGCGCGTCGCGGACGCGGCGCGGCGGGGGAGCGGGAGTACATCGGCGACCGTCCGCCCACCTACGAGCCGGAACCGACAGTGCTGCCCACCGCCGACCCCGAGCGTCTCGGGGAGCTGGTGCCCGACACCGTGCTGGACGGCACCCGGCACGGCACGCTCACCGTGCGGGCGGTGTCCCAGCGCGGCGACTCCGGCCGGTTCCGCGGCCGTCCCCGGGGCGACGCTCTCCTGACGGCCGGGTTCGGAGTGGGCGAGGAGGGTCTGCTGCTGGTGGCCGTCGCCAGCGGCAGCCGCGCCGCGTCCGCGGGGCACCTGGCGGCTCGTGAGGTGTGCGAGTGGATCGGCGGTGCGATCGGACGCAGCCGTGTGCGACTGGTGGAGGACCTTCGGGAGGGGCGCCGCTCGGCGCTGAAGTCGGGCCTGGGCCGGTTGACCGCCCGGAGCCTCGGCAGGCTCCGGGCGAGCGCCGCCCAGCAGGGGCTTGACCCGGCCGACTACACGGCCGGACTGCGCTGCCTGCTGCTGCCTGCCGACCCGCGCTGCCGGGTCAGGCTGTTCTTCGGCGTCGGACCGGGAGGTCTCTTCCGGCTGCGGGACGGCAGCTGGCAGGACCTGGAACCGGCTTCACCGGCGGGCCCCACGGTCGCGGGAGGCGGCCTGGAGCCGGGCGTGGCGCCGGGCCCGGGTGCGGAAGACCTCACGGGGCCCGCTACCGGTGGGCCGACGGGTTCGGGCGAGTCGGGGCCGGAGCCGGTCACCCCGCCGTTCCTCTTCCGCACCTCGCTCGCCGAGGCCGGCGACACGCTGCTGCTGTGCAGCGGCGGCATGGCCGGGCCGCTGCGGGGGGAACGCGAGTTCCGGGCGGTGCTGGCCGAGCGCTGGTCCGGCGCGGAGGCGCCGGGCCTCGCGGACTTCCTCGCCGACGTGCAGCTGCGGGCGAAGGGCTACGCGGACGACCGCACGGCGGTCGGCGTCTGGGAAGGCCGGTCGATCTGAGCACGGCGGTCGATCTGACGACGGCGGCCGGTCCCGACACGGCGGTCCGAGCGGGAGCAGACGGCTGGACCGCGAGCAGGGGAGACGTCGCACCGCATCGGGCGCCGGTGCGACGTCCTCACCCGAACTGCCGCTCGATCGCGGCGAGTTTCTCCTCCAGCGAGTCGAGTCGGTGGCCGGCCTGGCCGCCGTCGTCCGGATGCTCGTCCAACTTGCCGCCGCCCTCGTGCCGGGCGCGGCCGCCGACCGTCTCGTCCGGGCCGGACTCCAGGGCCGGGCGGCTGCGCACCGGCAGCCGCCCGGGTTCCACCTCGGCGGAGTCCAGCGGCTGCGGCCCGACCTTCGCGGCGGCGGCCTGGCCGGGGGTGATCTCCACCTCCACGCGCCGGTTGTCGCCCCTGCGCCACATGCGGTGCTGCCGGTCCAGGGCCTTCATCCGGGCGCGTTCGAGCTTGCGCTGCTCCCGTGCGCGGGCGCGCTCCTCCTGCTTGCGCTGCCGGTCCTCGCGCACCTCGTCCACCGCCTCGTCGAGGGTGCGGACGCCTTCCAGCAGCATCAGCGACCAGGCGCGGAAGGTCTCCCTCGGCGCCCTGATCCACCGGACGGCCCGGATCTGCGGCAGTGGTCGCGGGACCAGCCCCTGCTCCCGCAGCGCGCTCTTGCGGGTCTGCTTGAGGGCCCGGTCGAAGAGGATCGCCGCGGAGAGCGACATGCCCGCGAAGAAGTGGGGTGCGCCGGCGTGGTCGTCGCCGCGCGGCGCGTGCACCCAGTTGAACCATGCCGCCGCCCCGGCGAACATCCACACGAGTATCCGGGAGCCCAGTGAGGCGTCGCCGTGGCTGGCCTCCCGGACGGCGATGACCGCGCAGAACATGGCCGCGCCGTCGAGCCCGAAGGGCACCAGGTACTCCCAGCCGCCGCTGAGGTTGAGGTTCTGACGTCCGAATCCCACGAGTCCGTGGAAGGAGAGCGCGGCGGCGACTCCGGCGCAGCAGAAGAGCAGCAGGTAGGAGGCGGTCGCGTAGATGGTCTCCTTGCGTCTGCGGCGTTCCTCCGCCTTCTCCCAGGAGTCGCTCTGGCCGTTCGCGCCCTCGTCGCGTTCGTCGCGCTTGCGTCCCCTGGCCAGCAGCACCACGGCGGCGAGGAAGCCGACAAGCATCACGGTGCCTGCCAGCACCCAGTTGAGCGAGATATCCGTCAGTGCCGCAAGTGTCATCGCTGCCCCTAGTTCGGCCGTCCACGGCCGTGGCTTCGCTTTCGCGGAGCATCCTGGCCGAATTGGCGAGGCTCGCAGGGGCTTTCCCGCTAACTGACCGCTAATGGGCGGCTGCTGCGCCGAATTGGGGCTTCTGGTTTCGAACGTGTCAGCTCTGCTCGGTCAGACGGGCGATTCGTTCGCTGTCACAGGTGCGCGGACAGGTCACACACGCCTCACGCGGACGCAGTGTGTAGAACAGGCAGCAGTTGGCCCGGGTGCGGGTCGGGTGGGCGGTGCCGTCGGGGGCGTGGAGTTCGCGGAAGCCGGCGCCGCTGGGGAAGGGGCCGGTCGCCCCGGGCAGCAGGCGTTCGGCCTCCGCCATGGCGTGCCGCTCCTCGCCCAGCAGCCGGCCGACGTACCACAGGCCCTCCACGATCTCGTCGGAGGCGACGCCCCACAGTGCCCGGGGGCGGCGCCGCATGCGGGGGCGGAAGCCGTCGAGCACGGGGGCCAGGTGTTCGGCGACGGCCGACCTGACCTCCTCGGCCAGCGCCTCCTCGTCCGCCACCACGCGGGCTCCCGGCGCGGCGGCCGCCGGGTCGTCCGGCAGGCAGGCGAAGGGGCCGGTCCGCACCGCCAGCCGGCCCGCCTCGCGGTGGAAGGCGACGGTCCCGGCGGGCAGGCGGGGGACCCGGCGGTGCAGGTACCAGGGGAAGGTGATGAGCAGGGTCGCCGGCCAGGCGTAGCGGTGCAGACCGAAGGAGGCGACCACGTCGGGCCGTCCCCGCTGTCCGTAGTCGCGGAGGATCTGCTGGTCGTCCCAGGAGAGGAAGGAGTCGGTGACGCCGCCGCCCTCGGCGAGCTGCTCGGTGGTCACCCAGCCGTCGCCCTCGGGCAGGCTCCGGCCCCCGCGCAGCTCCTGCACGCGCAGTGCCGGCAGCAGTTCGGCCAGCCGCGTGTACGCGGCGCTCAGCGGGGTGTCCGCCGGGGCGGACCGGGCTGGTGCGAGAGTGGTGGTGGCCATGCGGCGGTCCCGATTCCACGATCGTTAACAGGTAAGCCTTACCTTAGCTGATGTAATCGAGGTTTGATCTCCCGCACTCTGCGCCTATGGTGCTCTTCGGACAATCAGAGGTGTCGACGTCAGGGCAGGAGGGCGGATGAGCGAGACCGGCGCGGAGACGATCACGGGGGCGGAGGCCGCCCGCGACCCGCGGCGTGGGCTGCCCGCGCAGCAGCGCCGGCTCGCCCCGGCGCGCCCGTCCGCCGCGCCGGGCCCGGCGGAGGCGATCGGCCCGGGCCCGGGCGAGGCGGTGCGCGGTGAGCACGTGCACGGGGAGCAGCCGGCCGGGCCGCGCCGCCACTCGGTCCGCGCGCAGGTGCTCGACGCGTTGCGCGCGGCGCTGCTCAACGGGGAGCTGAGCCCCGGCCACGTCTACTCGGCCCCGGTGCTCGCCGCCCGCTTCGGCGTGTCGCCGACGCCGGTCCGCGAGGCCATGCAGCAGCTGGCCGGCGAGGGTGTCGTGGAGACGGTGCCCAACCGGGGTTTCCGGGTCGCCGAGCGCACCGCGCGGGATGTCGCGGAGCTGGCCGAGGTCCGGGTGATGGTGCAGGTGCCGGCGCTGCACCAGGCGTCCCGGCTGCGCGCGCCCAGCAGTTGGCGCGCGCTGCGCCCGCTGGCGGACGAGGTGCTGAGGTGCGCGGTGAACGGTGACGTCACCGGATACGCGGCGGCGGACCGGGCGTTCCACGCGGCGCTGGTCGAGCCGTGCGCCAACCGGCGGCTGACCCGGCTGGTCGAGGAGCTGTGCCGGGGCGCCCAGCCGGGCCTGCTGGACCGTGCGGCCGCCTGCGGGGTGGCCGCACGGTACGGGGCGCTACTGGACGCGCTCGCCACCCCCGACCTGCCCGCCGCCGAACGGCTGCTCCGCGAGATCCTCGCGGTCTGAGAGCGCTCGCCCCGGCGCCGGGTGCGTCCGGGGCGGTCCGGGGTCAGGCGGCGGCGAGTCGTCCGGCGAGCCAGGTGGGAACGCCGCCGAGAAGCCGGAAGAGCCGGTTGGCCTCGGCGCGCAGGCGGTCCGCCTCCGGTTCGGGCGCGACGTCCGCGAGCGACACCAGCGCGGGTGCCATGCCGACGAGGAAGCCCAGTTCCTCCCGTATCCGCAGCGACTCCGCGAAGCCCTGGCGGGCCTCGGCCAGCTCGCCTTCCCGCTGGGCGAGGCCGGCGAGGTGGCGCCAGGTGAAGGAGCACAGCAGCGAGTCGCCGTGGGTGCTGGCGGCGGTGTGTGCCCGGCGGTAGGCGGCCTCGGCCGACTGGGGGTTGTCCGCGAGGAACTCGGCGAGCAGTCCGCGTCGGAAGTCCAGCAGGGCCCGCTCGGGCGCGTCGGGCGGGATCAGCGCGGCGGCCCGGCCGAGCGCGGCGCGTGCCTCGTCCGAGCGGTCGCGACCGCCCACGACGGTCGCGGCGTAGGCGAGTTGGCCGCGTTCGCAGGCCGCCGCGCCGCGGTCCACGTCGGAGGTGGCGGCGGCCTCGGCGGCGCGCACCGCCTCCTCGGCCTCGGCCCAGCCGGCCGCGGTGAACAGGCAGCGCTCCACGAGCAGGGCGGCTCGGCGCACCGCCTGTCTGGGCTCCTGCGCGGCGTGTGCGTCGAGCAGGGCCGCCGCGTCCTCCCAGCAGCCACGGGAGCGGAGTCGCCAGATGGCGGCGCTCAGTGGATCGTCTCCCTCCGGATGCTCCCGGATGCCGTCCCGCCGAACCGGACCTGACCTGGCGGGTTCCGCCACAGTGCCCTCCCCAAGCGCGCCTTCGAGCCGGAAATCCGCCCCCGGGTGTGTCGTGGGTCGTGCTCCGGCTCGCGCCCCTGCCGCCGGTCCGCACGACACCCCGAAGCTGCGAGATGTGGTTCGCATCTCAGCACGGATCACGCCGCCGGGCCAAGGGTTTGGTGTGAATCTGTTCACAATCTTGGTGCGGGCGCGTCGGGAGGTGGGGCCGACGCCGGCCCTCGGCGGGGTGACCTGTGACGACGTCGGTTTCCGGTTGCGCTCAGAATCGGCCAAACAGGAGAGCCGGAACGGTGGCCGGGGAGGCGTCGTTGACATACGTCGTGTGCGCGGGAAACAGGGCCGTGACCGGTACGGAAGAGGGAAGTACGGCCCGACTGGCGTGGCTTGATCTCGATTGTCCGGCGTGTGCTCCGGCCTCGTCGCCGCGGCGGGTGATGCGCCGACGACTACACATGCTGTACAAAGGAGTTGTGCCTGCCCGGTGTGCATCCCCCGTCGCACCGGGCAGGTGCTTTTTGTAAGGCGTCCCTGTTCCCGACAGTTCCCGACAGTTCCCGACCGGGTTCCCGGCTCTTTTCGGGAAGGGCTCTCAGCGCCCGTTCGCATCCCCCTCCGCGCCGTCGCCGACGCCGATCATCGCCAGGCGGCCGCCGTGGTCGAGCGGGGTGCCCACGTCGAGCACGCGGGGCTCTCCGCCGCCGTCCGCGTCGAGCAGCAGCACCTCGCCGTGCCCGCCCCGACTCACGGCCACCCATCCCGCGCCCGGCGAGGCGGCGACGGCCCGCCGCTGCACGCCCTCCCAGGGGGAGCGGCCCCCTTGTGGCGCTCCCTCCATCGCTGACAGCGGCACCCGGCGTACCACCTCGGGCCGGCTGGAACCGGCGTCGAGCAGCAGCAGTTCGTCGCCGTCCGGGTGGATGCGGGTGAAGGCGGCGTGCCGCCCGGTGAACGCCATCCGGAAGACCAGGCCGGGTCCGAGGTCGCACACCTCGGTGCGGTGGCCGTCGATTTCGTGGCGCCAGGCGTGGTTGGTCCACTCGCTCCAGCGGTGCGGCTCGGCCGGGCCGCCGCGCAGACAGGACCACAGGGTGCGGCGGCGGGGGTCGAGCCGGAGGAAGTAGCCGCGCCCCGGCGCCCGCCAGGGCAGCGTCGCCTCGGGGAGAAGGACGCCGTCTTGGAGGCGTGCCCGGTGCACGCCCTCACTCGTGGCGGCGAACGTCCGGCCGCTCAGCGGGTCCTGGGCGTCCCCGTGGCCGTCGGGCGGCAGCGGCACGCTGTGGTGCGCGGCGGCGGGCGGGCAGCCGGGGGCCGCATCCAGAAGGTCCGACCAGCGATGCACGTCCCAGGCGCCGGGTTCCCGGTGGCGCAGCGCCACCCAGGTGCCGTCGCCGTCGGCCGGGTCGGTCAGGACGGTCACGCCCGGCTCGCCGGCGCGGGTGCGGACGCGTACGCAGTCCCCGCTGGCCAGGTCGAGCACGGTCAACAGCTCCGACCAGGGTGTGTTGTTGTCGCCGAGGCCGGTGGTGAGCGCCAGGCGCCGCCCGGCGGGGTCGGCGGCGAGTTGCTCGGCGGGCGTGGCCACCGGAAGGCGTCGCCCGACAAGCGGGCCGCCCCGCAGGGCGCCGAACGGGTCGAGCACCAGCAACTCGCCGGCCCGGTCGTCGACGCAGGCCAGTCGCCCGCCGGGCAGGGCGAGGAACCCGGGGTGCTCGGCGAGGTGTCGGCCTTCGAGCGCGGCGACCGGGGTGCCGTCGGGGACGGTCAACAGCCTTACGCGACCGGCGATCTGGTCGGAGACGAGCAGTAGGGGAGCGGTGGTCATGAGGTTCTGCCCTCCGAGCGGGTGAAAACTTGTAATGATAACGATTATCATGTGTACCCTGCCTGCTCGGAGGGAATGGGGCGCCCGCCGAGGCAGTCCGCTGGCCCCGCACCTCAAGAAGGAACTGAGAATCTCCATGCCGCGTACCGCGCTACGACACACCAGACGACTCATCGCCGCCGCCGTCCTGGGTTCCCTGTTGGCCGGCTGCGGCGGAACCGCCGAGACGGCGGACGACGACGGCAAGGACACCGGCGCCAGGACCGCGCTCAAGGTCGAACCGATCGAGTCCGCCCGCGAGATCAAGGACGTCAAGGGCGTCCGCGTGGCCACCGACAAGGCACCGGAGCGGGTGGTGTGCCTCGTCGCCATCTGCGACGACATGCTGACCGAGCTGGGCCTGAAGCCCGCGGCGACGAACAACGCCCTGCTGGCCCACGAGGACTTCCTCGGCAAGAAGGAGGCCGCGAAGGTCCCGGTCGTCCCCGGCGGCTTCATCGCGCCCGAGGTGGAGGCGATCCTCTCCCACAAGCCCGACCTCGTCATCGGCCTCAAGGACACCCACGGCAAACTGGCGCCCGCGCTCAAGGGCGCCACGACGTTCTGGCCGGTCCAGCCCGACGACTGGCAGGACAGCGTCGCCTACCTGCGCGACCTCGCCGCCCTCACCGGCCGCACCGAGGAGGGCGAGAAGGCCGAGCGGACGTTCCGCGCCAAGCTCGCCGCCGCCGAGAAGAAGCCGAGCGAGCTGACCTCGCTGATCATCTACGGCAACGACGAGAACTTCGGCGTCGCCACCCCGGGTACCGACGTCGCCGCCGGGCTCTTCCCCAAGATCTCCCGCTACCCGTGGAAGTCCCGTGGCGTGGAGGGCAGTTACAGCCTGGAGGAAATCCTGGCCAAGGACGTCGACGTGCTCTTCGTGGAGACCCTGTCGTTCGGCGAGGACGACGGCAAGCTCTCCGAGAAGCTGGCGAAGAACCCGCTGTGGGGCAGGATCCCGGCCGTCCGCAACGGCGACGTCCACGAGGTCGACTCCGAGGTGTGGGCCAAGGGTCGCGGCACCCGCTCGCTGAGCATCGTGCTCGACGAGGCCACGGCCGCGCTCCGGTGAGTCGGCGGCCCCTCGCGCGGGCGGCGGACGGGGCGCGGGACACTCCCGCCGGCGCCCCGTCCGCCGCCGTTCCGCCGCAGCGGCGTTCTCCCGCCGGCGGAGAGGCGGCGCGTGACGGCCGCTCCCGCCTGCGGCGCGCCCAAGTTCCTTTCGCCGTAGGTCTGTTGCTGCTCGCCGCGATGGCCGGGCTGTGCCTCGGCACGCCCGTCGTACCGCCGCATCTGCTGCCGGAAGCCCTGCTCGGCGGCGCCGAGGACCTGGCCTCCCTCGTGGTCACCGAGCTCCGGCTGCCGCGGATGGTGCTCGCCCTGGTGGCCGGCGCCTGCCTCGGTGCGGCCGGCCTGGTCCTCCAGGAGGCGCTTCGCAACCACCTGGCCGTGCCCGAACTGCTGGGCGTCTCCTCCGGTGCGGCGCTGGGCGTCGCGGCGCCGCTGGTCCTCGCGTACTCGATCCCCGCCGTGGTGCAGCCCGTGCTCGCCATCGCCGGCGCGACGCTGGGCGGGGCCCTCACCCTGCTCGCGGCCGGCTTCGGGCGCAGCCCCTCGGCGGTGCTGCTGACCGGGGCGGCGGTCGCGGCCGCGCTCCAGGCGGCGCTGCTGGTGATGATGGTGATGGCCGACCAACTCGACCTCCAGCTCATCTACCGCTACCTGCTCGGCTCGCTCTCCGCCCGGACCTGGGACGACGTCGGCGGGCTCGGGCCCTGGCTGCTGGTGGCCGGCCCGGCCCTGGTGCTGTGCGCTCCGGTGCTCGGTGTGCTGCGCCTCGGCGACGACGACGCGGAGGCGCTGGGCGTACGGGTGCGTCGTGCCCGGCTTGCCGCGCTGGCCGTGGCGGTGGTGCTGATCGCGCCCGTCGTCGCGGTGTGCGGCCCGGTCGCCTGGGTGGGCTTCCTCGCCCCCCAGCTGGCCCGGCGCTTCAATCCCGGTGGTGACGCGGTGAGTTGGCTGCCGTGGGCGGCTGTCTGGGGCGCCGTGGTGGTGGTCGTCGCCGATGTCCCGGCACGGCTGGCGCTGGCACCCGTGGAGACGCCGGTCGGCGCCTGGACGGCGCTGCTCGGCGTGCCCGCCGGCGTGCTCCTGCTGCGCCGCGCGACGGGAGGTGCGCGATGACGGCGACGGTCAACCGCAGGTTCCTGCTGGTGGGCGCGGTGCTGCTGGCGGCGGTCTGCGCGCAGGTGCTGGCCGGCCGCGCGCTCTCGCCACCGGCCGTCTGGGACGTGCTGACCGGCGGCGGCGACCACACCGACCGCCACGTCTTCTTCCAACTCCGGGTACCCCGGCTGCTGGTGGCGCTCGGCGCCGGCGCCTGCCTGGGCGTCGCCGGGCTGGTGCTCCAGTCCGCGCTGCGCAACCCGCTGGCCGGTCCCGAGGTCACCGGCGTCACCCCGGGCGCGGTGCTCGGCGCGGTGACCGCCACCGGGCTCGGACTGGCCGGCTGGGACTCCCCGGCGGCCGTGGTGCTGGCCGCGACCATCGGCGGCTTCGCCGGCGCGGGCCTGCTGTGGCTGCTCGCCGGCCGACAGCGCTCGGACCCGGCGGGCACGGCCGTCTACGGCGTCCTCGTCTCGGCGGTGCTCGGCGGACTCACCGCCATGGTCCTGCTGGTCGCGCCGGGTGAACTCGGCAGCGTGGTGCAGTGGCTGGTCGGCTCCACCGAGGGCCGGGTGTGGCACCACTGGCATCTGATGTGGCCCTGGGCGCTGGCCTGGGCGGTGCTGGCCTGGCTGCTCGCCGGTCCGCTGACGTTGCTGCGCTGCGGCGACGAGCAGGCCGCCGCCCTCGGACTGGCCGCCGACCGGGCGCGGGCGCTGGCGCTGCTGTGCGCGGTGGCGCTCACGGCGGCGGCCGTCTCCGCGGTCGGCGCGCTCGGCTTCGTCGGGCTGCTCATCCCGCACGTGGCGATCGCGGTGTTCGGCGCGGACCTGCGGGTGACGCTGCCGGGTGCGGCGCTGCTCGGCGCGACCGTGGTGTGCGTCGCGGACGCCCTCGCCCAGTCGCTGGCCCGCGCGTTGGCGCTGCTGCTGGACGCCGGACGGCTGACGCTGCCGGTCGGCGCGGTCACCAGCTTCCTCGGTGCGGCACTGCTGCTGCTCGCGGTCCGCCGCACGCCCGACCGTGAGTACTGACGAGCACCGACCCCGGAGAGCAGGTCCAGTGAGGCAGACAGGAGTGGAGATGGCGGACGCCGTCGGAATCACGGTCGAGGACGTGTCCTTCGGCTACCCGGGACGCCCGGTGCTCGCCGGCGTCGAACTCCGGGTGGAACCGGGCGAGTTGACCGCGCTGGTCGGACTGAACGGCTGCGGGAAGTCCACACTGCTGCGGCTGGTCGCCGGGCTGCTGCGGCCGGCGTCCGGCCGGGTGCTGCTGGGCGAGGACGACCTGGCGCGGCTCTCCCGGCGGGCGACGGCCCGCCGTGTGGCGCTGCTGCACCAGTCCGCGCCGGCCGTACCCGGCCTGACCGTGAGGCAGTTGGTGCGGCAGGGCCGCTACGCGGCGCGCGGCCCGCTCGGCATGCTGCGCGCGGGGGAGGACGCGACGGTCGCGCGGGCGCTCGCGGACGCCGGCGTCACCGACTGGGCGGACCGCCCGGTGGACGCGCTGTCCGGCGGCGAACGGCAGCGGGTGCGGCTGGCGATGGCACTGGCCCAGGACACCCGGGTGCTGCTGCTCGACGAGCCGACCACGTACCTCGATCTGCGGCACCAGCTGGAGGTCCTGCAGACGGTGGTGCGGCTGCGGGAGGAACGCGGCCTGACCGTGCTGATGGTGCTGCACGACCTCGCCCACGCGGCCCGCTTCGCCGAGCGGATCGTCGCGCTGCGCGGTGGCGTGGTGGTCGCGGACGGCGCGCCCAAGGAGGTGGTGACACCGGCGTTCCTCGCGGAGGTGCTGGACGTCGTCGGCCGGGTGGGTGTCGACCCGGAGGGCGGGTGGCCGGTGTGTTACCCAGATCACCCCGCAGTGGGTAGTAAACGATAATCATTTTCATCTACTCTCTGTTGTGCGGCGCCCGAACGGACGTCGCACAGTTGAGAGTTACGGAGGATCACCATGGAGCAGGAGCGGATCTTCGCCCCGATCGCCGACCCGGGTCAGCTGGCCCACAACTCGGCTTCGCACTCCAACGCGCTCGTCGAGAACCCCTTCGACGAGGTCGACGGCAACGCCGACAGCGAGTAATCCGGCGTAACCGCCAGGCGGGCCCGCTCCGGCAACGGGCGGGCCCGCCGCTCTCGCCCCACCCGCCGCCCGCCGCGCGTCGACAAACCGCGCCACCCACCGAGCGAACCGACGAAAGGTCTCATCGTGTCCAGCCAGCCAGGGTCTGTCCGACCGGCCGCAGCGGCGTCACGGCGTCTGGCACCCGGTGTCGAGGCGGTCGCCGTGCCCCCGCGGACCGAGGGCGGCCCCACGGGGATGGCCGTGCGGACCGCCGACGGGGAGTTCCTGCGGGTCAACACCGGAGACGCGCCCGTACCGCGGCTGCTCGCCCGTCTCACCGGCGAAGCGGCGCCGCAGGTCGAGGACGCGGACCCCACCCCTGACTCCGGTGAACTCGACCGGCTCACCGACGCGTTCGAGCAGGCCGGCTACCTGACCGCGGGCCCCGCCACCACCGACTGGGCCGCCGACCGCCGCACGGTGTGGCTGCTCGGCGACCCGCGTGTCACCGGGCCGCTGGCCACGCTGCTGACGGACGCCGGCGCCGACCCCCGGCCGACCGGACCGACCGCACTCGACGCCCTCCTCGGCGAACCCGGCCGCCCGCCGGCACCCGCAGCCGTCGTCTGGTGCCTGGACGAGCCGGTCCCGCCCGGGCTGTGGGACGCCGCCGACCGGCTCCCCGAACGCGGTGTCGCCTGGCTGCGCTGCCACCGCGAGGGCTGGCAGGCATGGCTCGAACCGCTGGCCGCGCTGCCCGGCGACGTCACCTCCGCCCACATCCGCGCCCGCCGACTCGCCGCCACCCCCGCCCACCGCGAACTCGCCGCCTACTGGCGCGGCTCGCGTGCCACCGGCCACCAGGCCCCGCTGACCGGTCCCGCCGCCGCGCTCATCGCCGCGCTGCTCGCCGCCGACCTGGCCGACTGGGCGGGCGCGGCCCCCGGCGCCGCCGCCCTGCCGGCCCGGCGCCGACTGCGCCGCGTCGACCTGCGCGACCTGACCGTCGAGAGCCACCCCGTGCTCCCGGTGCCGCCGGTCGCCCCCCGACGACGCGGAACGCCATGACCTCCACGCCGACGCCCTCACCGACGCGTCCACCCGCCGCGCGCACCCACCGGATCCCCGCCCCGGACGGCGTGCTCCTCGCCGCCGACGTGCAACTCCCGGACGGCGAGGGGCCGTTCCCGACCGTGCTCATCCGCACCCCGTACGGCCGCACCGGGCACCGGGCGGAGCTGGCCGGCTGGGCCCGGCACGGGTTCGCCGCCGTCGCCCAGGACGTCCGCGGCCGCCACGACTCCGACGGCGACTGGTGCCCCTACACCGCCGAGCACGGCGACGGCGCGGCCACCGCCCGCTGGATCCGCCGACGTCCCTGGTCTGACGGCAGGATCATCGCCGCCGGCGGCTCGTACGCCGCGTACTGCGCCCTCACCCTCGCCCTCGACGCCCCCGAGGACGCGCGCCCGGACGCCGTCATCACCGCCGTACCGGTGCTCGGGCCGGCGGAGACCGCCCGAGAGGCCGACGGCTGCGAGCGGCTGTACGACCGCGTCGGCTGGTGGACCGCCCACGGCGGGCGCCGTGTCGGCGACTCCTCGGCCTTCGACGACGCGCTCGCCGCCGACCCCCACCTGCTCGACCGCCTGCCCGTCTCGGACCTTCCCCGGCGGCTGGGCCGGCCGCTTCCCGGCTGGGCCGAGCTCTGGGAGGCGCCGTACGGCCGGCTGCTCGACCGGGCCGCGGACGCCACCGTGCCGCTGCTCGCGGTCGGCGGCACCCACGACACGTTCGCCGCCGAGACCGAACGGCTGTGGAGCCGCTGGGGCGGACCGTCGGCGCGGCTGCTCATCGGCCCCTGGGGGCACGGCC
>NZ_WMLF01000800.1 GCF_014156695.1 Streptomyces durbertensis
TACTGAGGTTGAACTCGTGGAGTCGTAGGGGCTGACGGCTCGTCGCCTGTGCGGTATCACCGGGGCATGCGGTATCCACAAGGGGGCGGGCTGACTGCCGAACGGCAGCAGTTCCGCGAGGAGTTACGGCTCAAGGCGGCCGAGAGGTTCGCCCGGGGCGAGGCGAGCTCGGCGATCGCCAAGGACCTACGGGTCAGCGTCCGCTCGGTGCAGCGATGGCGGCGGATGTGGGACGAGGGCGGGCCGCGGGCCCTGCGGTCACAGGGGCCGGCGTCGCTGCCGAGGCTGAGTCAGAAGCAGTTCGCGCAGCTGGAGGCGGAGCTGGCCAAGGGCCCGGCCGCGCACGGCTGGGAAGACCAACGGTGGACCCTGAGCCGTGTGAAGACGGTGATCGGTCGGCGCTTCCACCTGACCTACACGATCCAGGGCGTGCGGAAACTGCTGGTGCGCAACGGTTGGTCCTGCCAGGTTCCGGCCCGACGGGCGATCGAGCGGGACGACGAGGCGGTGGCCGGGTGGGTCAAGGAGGTGTGGCCCTGCGCGGAAGGCTCGCGGCGGTGAGTGGAGCCTGGCTCGTCTTCGAGGACGAAGCCGGATTCTCCATGACACCGCCGCAGGCCAAGACCTGGTCACAGCGCGGCCGGACCCCAGTGGTGCGAGTTCGCGGTCGTTCCCGCAGACGGATATCGATTGCCGCGCTGACCTGCTACAAGCCCGGACACCGGTCCCGGCTGATCTACCGGCCCCGCAAGGATGACGGCCGCCGCGACGGCCGCAAGAGCTTCTCCTGGCGCGACTACCGGGACCTGCTGATCGCCGCCCACCAGCAGCTCGGCGGCCCGATCGTCCTCGTCTGGGACAACCTGAACGTCCACAAGGCCGCCGGCCTACGGGAGTTCGCCGAGGCCCGGGACTGGCTGACCATCTACTACCTGCCGCCCTACGCACCCGACCTCAACCCCGTCGAAGGGATCTGGTCCCTTCTGCGACGCGGCTGGCTCTCCAACGTCGCCTTCAACACCCCCGAACACCTCGCCCAGCGCATCCGACGCGGCCTACGGCACATCCAGTACCGCAGCGACCTCGTAGACGGCTGCCTCACCGAGACCGGCCTGACCATCAGACCCACCTGAGCAACCCAGCGACATCACGAGTTCAACCTCAGTAAT
>NZ_WMLF01000801.1 GCF_014156695.1 Streptomyces durbertensis
GCCCCCGCGTCACCGCCCGGCGGCGGCTGCCCCGTCTCCGGCGGGGCGCACCGGTTGACGCCGGGCGAGGACCAGGCGCGGCTGTACAACACCCTCCGCCGCGAACACGGCGCTGTGGCACCCGTGTTGCTGCCGGGGGACATCCCGGCGTGGCTGGTGCTCGACTACCACACCAACCTCACCGTCATGCGCACGCCCTCGGTGTACTCCTCCGACTCCCGGCACTGGTCGGTCACCCTGCCCCCGGACTCCCCGCTGGTGCCCCTCACCACCTGGCAGCCGCTGGTCGCGTTCGTCGACGGGCAGGAGCACGGCCGGCTGCGCGGCGCGATCACCGGCGCGCTCGACAGGTACAAGGGCGCCGGGCGCGGCGTACGCCGCTACGTACACCACTACATGACCACCCTGGTCGAGGGTTTCCAGGCACAGGGCCGCTGCGACCTGGTGCCGGACGTGGCGGAGAAGCTGTCCGTCCTGGTGCTGGCCCGGCTGTTCGGGCTCGCCGAGCGGGAGGCGCTGCCGCTGGGCGCCGCCGTCCGCGACATGGTGCAGGGCAGCGCGACGGCGGTCCGCAGCAACGAGTACGTGACCGGCGTCATGGCGAACCTCGTCCGGGAGAAGCGGGCGACGCCCGGCGAGGACATCGCCAGCTGGCTGCTCCAGGACGAGGCCGGCCTCGACGACGTGGAGGCGATGGAACACCTGCGGCACGCGCTGGTCGCGTCCCACGAGAAGACCACCAACTTCATCGCCAACACCCTGAAGGCCATCCTCACCGAGCGCGCCTTCCACGCGACGCTGACCTCGGGCCAGATGACACTGCCCGACGCGCTGGAGGAGGTGCTGTGGAACGACCCGCCGCTGACCACCGTGCCGACCCGGTGGGCGACGAACGACACCGTGCTGGCCGGACGCCACATCAGCAGGGGTGACATGGTGATGCTGGGTCTGGCCGCCGGCAACTCCGACCCGGCGATCCGCGCCACCGACACCCCGGTGCGCAACAACCGCGCGCACCTCTCCTTCGGACACGGACCGCACGAGTGCCCCGGGCAGCACCTCGGGCGGGCCATCGCCGAGGCGGCGGTGGACGCCCTGCTCACCAAACTGCCGGACGTGCAGCTGGACGCCGGGGCGGAGCTGCCGGTGACGGCGTCCCTGGTGT
>NZ_WMLF01000802.1 GCF_014156695.1 Streptomyces durbertensis
GTCGGTACCCAGCTCGACGATCTTCCCCAGGTACATCACGCCGACCCGGTCGGAGATGTGCCGGACGATGGACAGGTCGTGGGCGATGAAGACGTAGGACAGGTTGAACTCGTCCTGGAGTCCTTCCATCAGGTTGATGACCTGCGCCTGGACGGAGACGTCCAGCGCCGAGACCGGCTCGTCGGCGACGATGATCTCCGGGTTGAGGGCGAGGCCCCGGGCGATGCCGATGCGCTGCCGCTGGCCGCCGGAGAACTGGTGCGGGTACCGGTTGATGTACTCCGGGTTGAGCCCCACCACGTCGAGCAGTTCCTGGACCTTCCGCCGGCGGTCGCCCTTGGGCGCCACCTCCGGATGGATCTCGAACGGCTCACCGATGATGTCGCCGACCGTCATCCGCGGGTTGAGCGAGGTGTACGGGTCCTGGAACACCATCTGGATGTTCCGCCGCACCGCCTTCAGCGCCCGCCCCGACAACCGGGTGATGTCCTCACCCCGGTAGAGGATCTCCCCCGAGGTGGGCTGCTCCAGACTGACCATCAGTTTGGCCACCGTCGACTTGCCGCAGCCCGACTCCCCCACCACGCCCAGGGTCTCGCCCTGGTACAGGTCGAAGCTGACGCCGTCCACCGCGCGGACCGCCCCGACCTGCCGTCGGAAGAGGATGCCCTGCGTCAGCGGGAAGTGCTTGACCAGGTTCCGCACCTGGAGGATCGGCTCCCCGCGCCGCTCGGCGGTGGGCGCCGGCGGGGCCGCCGTGCCCGGCTCACTCGTCACGGATCGTCTCCCTCCAGAAGTGGCAGGCGCTGCGCCGGCCCGGCAGTTCGGCCTCCGGCGCGCCGGCCGGGGTGTCGGGGTCGGTCACCTGCAGCAGCGGCGGGTCCTCGGCGACACACACCTCCCGGGCCCTCGGGCAGCGCGGGTGGAAGGGGCAGCCGGACGGGATGCGCAGCAGGTTGGGCGGCAGCCCCTTGATCGCGTACAGCTCCTTCCCCTTCTGGTCGAGCCGGGGGATGGAGTCGAGCAGTCCCCTGGTGTAGGGGTGGGCCGGGCGCTTGTACAGCTCGTGCACCGGCGCGGTCTCCACGATGCGGCCCGCGTACATCACGGCGATCTTGTCGGCCACGTCGGCGACCACACCCAGGTCGTGGGTGATCAG
>NZ_WMLF01000803.1 GCF_014156695.1 Streptomyces durbertensis
GGGCACGGGCGTCCTTGGGCGGCGGTCGGGCGGCGGGGCCGGCGGCGAGGGGCTCGGCGCGCGGCGTCACGTGTGGGTCTGATCGGATCGGCGAGCTGACGAGCGGTGAGGCGTGCTCGGTCGGTCCTCGGAAGCGAGGCTATGAGACGGTCGGGGCCTCCTGACCGGTGGGGTCCCGGCTCCGGGCGCGGCCCGCCGGGACGGGGTCAGTCCTCCTCGGCGAGGATGGTGCTGCCGGTGGTGGCTCCGCCGTCGACGACAAACTCGCAGCCGGTGGAGTAGGTCGCGTCCGCGACGAGGAAGAGCACCAGGCGCGCCACCTCCTCCGGGTCGCCGAATCTCGCGATCGGTTGGGCCGCGACGAGGGAGTCGTCCATCTCGGCGGTCATCGGGGTTCTGATGGGGCCGGGGTGGACCGAGCAGACCCGGATGCCGTCGGCGGCGAGTTCCAGCGCGGCGGACTTGGTCAGCCCGCGGAGGCCCCACTTGCTCGCCACGTACGCCCCGATCTGGGCGTAGCCCATCAGGCCGGCGGTCGAGGAGATGTTGACGATCACGCCGTCCCCGGCCCGTCGGAGCGCGGGTGCCATCGTGTGCATGCCCAGCCACGCACCGTAGAGGTTGACCTCCAGGACGCGGCGGAACTCTTCGGGATCCTGTTCCTCGATCGTGCCGAAGGCCAGGATTCCGGCGTTGTTCACCAGCATCGACACCGGCCTGCCGAACTGCTCCTCGGCGGTGGCGGACGCCGCCGCCCAGTCGTCCGGGCTGGTGACGTCCAGTGGGCAGAAGGCCGCTTCCGCGCCCAGCTCCCGGGCCTTCGCGTGGCCTTCGTCGGCCAGGACGTCCGCGACGACCACCGAGGCGCCCTCGGTCGTGAGGAGTTCCGCGATCGCCGCGCCGATTCCCCGAGCGCCGCCGGTGATGAGGGCTGTCCGCCCCGTGAGCCGTTTCATCGCACCTCTCCTCGACGGGTTGGCTCACCGCCCACTCGCGACGCCGGTCCGTGCTCCGGCGTCGGGCGGCCGACGCGGCCGGGTCTTCCGGGCGGCGGGTCTCAGTTCTCATCGTCCCGTAGGTGCCGATGCCCCGCGACCGGTCGCGAGGCCCGCACACCTGCGGAAAGGGACGGTCGGCGGGTCAGTGGTGGAA
>NZ_WMLF01000804.1 GCF_014156695.1 Streptomyces durbertensis
GTACGAACCCTCCCCCCACCGGCCACTCCCCCGTCCGCTCACGCTTGGTAACCGCCCATGACCTCCTGGTCAACGTTCCAGTCACATCATCGCCAGTCCGTAACCCGAGTGCGTTGCCGCTCGTTGTGGGTTTTGCAGACTCCCCGACGGGCCGCCGCGTCCACCCGTCATCACTCGATCGGGTGGAGCTTCGGAATCCGCGCAACCCTCCCCCTGAGGCCGGGAGTCAACCGTGCTGACGAGAGGAGGTGCCGCCTGTGATCGGATCCGTGTCCACCAACCGGCGGGCCAACGCCTTCGCCCAGGCGCTCGGCGCTCCCGACACCCCGGACGCTTCGGCCGACCCGACGGCCCCGGTCCCGGACGAGGAGCCGGCGGCGGCGGGCGACGCGCAGGCCAGAGCCGTCCGCAGCGCCGGGCCGGACGAAGCCCACGACCACGAACAGGCCGCGCTGCTCGCGGTGGCCGACGGCCTGGCGGCGCTGCCACGGCCGCAGCTCGACCCCGAGGTGAAGACCGTTCAACGGGCCCAGCTCATCGCGGCGATGGAGGCCCAGTTCGCGGGCGGCCAGGTGCCCGAGCAGCGCGGCACGAGCGGTCGCGGCGCACACCGGGCGACACCGTTGGGCGGGCTCGGCAAGCTCCGTCCCAGGTCACGCCTCACCAAGGGGCTGGCGGCCGGCGGTCTCACCGTCGGCGTCGCGGCCGGCGCCTTCGGCGGTGTCGCCGCCGCCAGCACCGACGCCCTCCCCGGCGACCGCCTCTACGGCCTCAAGCGCGGCATGGAGGACCTCAAGCTCGACATGGCGGGCAACGACGTCTCACGGGGCCGCCTGCACCTCGACCACGCCTCCACCCGCATGCACGAGGCGCGCCGGCTCATGGAACGCGGCCGCTCAGGACCGCTCGACCACGAGTCCCTCGGCGAGGTCCGCAAGGCACTCAACGCCATGAGCAGCAACGCCGACGAGGGCCGGCGGCTGCTCAGCGCGGCCCACGAGCGGGACGGCGACCTCGGACCGCTGCGCGCCCTGTCGGCGTTCGCCGAGTCCCACCGCGGCGGCTGGGAGGAGCTGCGCGGCCTGCTGCCCGTCCAGCTCCACGATGTCGGCGAACAGGTCAACTCGGTGTTCGACGCCATAAAG
>NZ_WMLF01000805.1 GCF_014156695.1 Streptomyces durbertensis
TCCCCCTTCCCCGACTCCGGGAGTCGACCCGTCGTGACCAGCCATACCGTGCCGCCCGTGCCGCCGGTGCCGCCGATGCCTCAACGAGGGCGTCCGTTGCACACGGTGCAGGTACTCGGCGGCGGTTCGGCGTGCACGGGCGCGCATGTGCGGTCGCTGACGGCCGGACTGGTCGCGCGTGGCGTCCAGGTGACGGTCTGCGCGCCGGCGGGCGCGGAACTGGCCTACGGCTTCAGCCAGGTCGGCGCCGGCTTCGCCCCGGTCTCGGCGCGCACCGAACCGGAGACGCTGGCCTCGCTGCGTGCGGTGTGCGCCGGCGCCGACCTCGTCCACGCGCACGGCCTGCGCGCCGGTCTGATGGCCGCGATCGCGCTCGGCGGGCGGCGGGACACCACACCGCTGGTGGTCACCTGGCACAACCGCACGCTCTCCCAGGGCTTTCGGGCGCGCCTCACCCGGCTGCTGGAGCGGCGGGTGGTGCGGGCGGCCCGGGTGGTGCTGGGCGCGAGCTCCGACCTCGTCGAGCGGGCGCGGCGGCGCGGCGCGAGGGACGCCCGCCTCGCGCCCGTCGCGGTGCCGGCGGCCGGCCGTCCGCGGGCCGCCGACGGCGAGGACGAGGGGCGGGACAAGGTCCGGGCCGAGATCGGCGCGCTGGACAGGCCGCTGGTGTTCACGATGGGCAGGCTGGAGCCGCAGCAGGGGCACGACGTGCTGCTCACCGCCGCCCGCGCGTGGCGGCGGCTCGACCCGGCGCCGCTGGTCCTGGTCGCGGGGGAGGGCAGCCTCCGGGCCGCGCTCCAGTCGCGTATCGACGCCGAGGAGCTTCCGGTGCGGCTGATCGGCAGTGTCACCCGGGCGGCGGAGGCCGTGCGGCTGCTGGCCGCCTCGGACGTCGCCGTGCTGCCGTCCCGCTGGACGGCGCGCTCGCCCTTCGCGCAGGAGGCGCTGCACGCCGGCGTGCCGCTGGTGGCCACGGCGGTCGGGGGCGTGCCCGAGCTGGTGGGGGACGCCGCCGTCCTGGTCCCCTACGGCGACGCCGACGCGCTGGCATCGGCGGTGGGCGGGCTGCTGGCCGACCCGGCCCGGCGGGCCGGGCTCGCCGCGCGGGGGCGGGTCCAGGCCGCCACCTGGCCGAGCGAGGAC